>DATEIF010000254.1:0-8740 GCA_035279205.1 Vineibacter sp. | reverse complement strand
CATCGCCATCGAGCGCTGCGGTCGGGCGGCCGACGGCGGCAGCTACACGATGCGCGGCATCGACGTGTCGGCGACCGCCGCGCCGCTGGACGACCTGTTCACCTCAGGTCCGTGGGTGCGGATCGCGATCGGCGATGGCGGCAACGAGGTCGGCATGGGTGCCCTGCCGCGGGCGCTGATCGCAAGCTCGGTCCCCAACGGCGAGAAGATCGCCTGCGTGACGCCGGCCGATCACCTCGTGGTGTGCGGCGTCTCGAACTGGGGCGCCTATGCGCTGCTGGCGACGCTGGCGCTGCTGCTGCCGCAAAAGGCGGCGTCGCTGCTGGCGACGCTGACTCCGGAAATCGACCTGCGCATCCTGGAGACGCTGGTGCGCGACGGACCGTCGGCCGATCCGGTTGCCGGCGTGCGCGGCGCCTCGGTCGACGGCTTCGCGCACCCCGTGCACGCCGCCGTCATCGACGCCGTGCACGCAGCCTTGCGCGGCGAGGCTTAGTATTCTCGTCGTCCTGAGCGAAGCGAAGGACCTTGCGGTGTGTCGTTCGAAGAAAGGCGGCGCTGGTGATCAGCAGCGCCGCCAGTATTGGATGCCAACACCGCAGGATCCTTCGCTTCGCTCAGGATGACGCTGGCGGCGGAGCCTTTGCTTGGCCAAAGCGCTCGATCACCTCGTCGAGTGGGACGTGGCCCTTACAGGCGCCCGAGCCCGCAGGCGTCTGGTCGTCCTCGACGGCCTGGGCGAAACGCACGGCGGGTTCGGCTTCGATCCGCCGCCGCAACGCGGCCAGCCGCGGATAGGCCGCCGGATCGACGGCCTCGTGGAACTCGGCCCAGCGCGCCACGCCGATCAGGGTGGTATCCGCCAATGTCAGGCGCTCGCCGACCAGGAAGGGCGTATCGCCGATCATCGCTTCCAGCCGGGCGTGGCGATTGGCGACCGCCTTGCGGCCGTGCGCACGCAGCGTTTCCTGCACCACCGGGTCCGGCGTCTTCATCTCCAAGGCCGCCCATAGCGGGCTGAAGGCGGCGGTGAAGCCGGTGTTCACGAAAGCCATGAGCTGGTGCATGCGGTCGGCGTCCGGGGTGCCGGGGGTGAAGCTGATGCGCCGCGCGGTGTCGCGGACTTCGAGCCAGCCGGCGATGGCCATGGTCTCGGTCAGCACGCGCCCGTCGTCGGTGATCAGCACCGGCGTCTCGCGGCGATCGTTGATGCGGCCGTAGCCGTCGCTTGCCATGTCGGCGAGCATGTCGACGCGGCTCAGGCGATAGGGCTGGCCCAGCTGCTCCAGCGCAGCGACGAGCCCCATCGAGCTCCCCAGCGGGAAGCCGTAGAGAAGGATCGGTTCCATGACACGTTCCGTGGTGGTGTGAGGGATCGTGCTGCGCAGCGAGCTGGAATCTAGTAACTGCCGCTCCCATGTAAATGACGCACAAATCTGTAACCAGGCGGCCCCAATGAAGAACGTCGTTTCGCATTGTCCGATCGAGCAGGTCATGCGCGTGCTCAGCGGCCGCTGGCCGACGTTGTTGCTCTACTACCTGCGGGATGGAACCAAGCGCTTCAGCGATCTGCGGCGCGACAACCCGACGGTGTCGCACCGGATCCTCACCCTGGAATTGCGCAAGCTGGAAGCGGCGGGCATCGTGCGGCGGACCGCGCATGCGGGCTATCCGCTTCGGGTCGAGTATGACCTCACGGAGCGTGGCCACAAGCTGGTGCCGTTGATCAATGCGCTGAGCGCCTGGTGGCAGCAAACCGCGATCCCGCACGAGGATACGGCCGTCCGCAGGCGTTCCGCTGCGTGAGAGGGCGCTGGCTGCCCTGACGAAAACCGGCTCGTCTTCCCGGGGTGCGTCTGGTAACGGGCTTTGTTCTTGATCCGATGGAAAGCCCATGGCCGCGACTGCAATCCCCAGCGATCATCCCTACGCCCGCACCCACCCCGAGATCCGCGATGCCGTGGCTCAGCTCTGCGGCAAGTTCGACGGTGCTTACTGGCGCGGCCTGGACCGCGAGCGGGCGTATCCCACCGACTTCGTGCGGGCGCTGACCGAGGCCGGCTGGCTGTCGATCCTGATCCCGGAGGAGTTCGGCGGCGCGGGCCTGGGTATTTCGGCGGCGGCCGCCGTGCTCGAGGAGATCCACGCCGCCGGCTGCAACGCCGCCGCCTGCCATGCGCAGATGTACACCATGGGCACCGTGCTGCGGCACGGCAACGCCGCGCAGAAGGCGCGCTACCTGCCCAAGATCGCCAGCGGCGAGCTGCGCCTGCAGGCCTTCGGCGTCACCGAGCCGTCGAGCGGCACCGATACGCTCAGCCTGCGCACCCAGGCGGTGAAGAAGGACAACAGCCGCTACATCGTGAACGGCCAGAAGATCTGGACCAGCCGCGCCGAGCATTCCGACCTGATGCTGCTGCTGGCGCGCACGACGCCGCGCGATCAGGTGAAGAAGCGCACCGAGGGGCTGTCGGTGTTCCTGGTCGACATGCAGGCGGCCAAGGGCAAGGGCCTCACGATCCGGCCGATTCGCACCATGATGAATCACAACAGCACCGAAGTGTTCTTCGACAACATGGAGGTGCCGGCCGAGAACCTGATCGGCGAGGAAGGGCAGGGCTTCCGCTACATCCTGTCCGGCATGAATGCCGAGCGTATCCTGATCGCCGCCGAAAGCCTGGGCGACGGGCGCTGGTTCATCGACAAGGCAACGAACTATGCCAAGGAGCGCAACCTGTTCGGCCGTCCCATCGGCCAGAACCAGGGCGTGCAATACCCGATCGCGCGCGCCTACGTGGCGCTGCAGGCCGCCGAGTTGATGGTGCGCAAGGCCGCCAGCCTCTACGAAAGCGGTATCAACTGCGGCGAGGAGGCCAACGTCGCCAAGCTGCTGGCATCCGAGGCGTCATGGCAGGCGGCCGAGATGTGCGTGCAGACGCATGGCGGCTTCGGCTTCGCCGAGGAGTTCGACGTCGAGCGCAAGTTCCGCGAGGCACGGCTTTACACCGTGGCGCCGATCTCGACCAACATGGTGCTGAACTTCGTCGCCGAGCACGTGCTGGAGTTGCCGAGGTCGTATTAGAAAACCCCTGAACCTCTCCCCGGTGGGGAGAGGTTAAATCGCGGCGGCCGGAAACGCTTCTTCCCCCGAACGGTAGGCGCCGGCGCGACCCAGGTCGGCCAGGAGCTGGCGCTTGGCGCGATCGAACGTGGCGGACTGCCGATCCCGTGGACGTGGGGTGTCAAGCGTCAGCACGCCGGCGATCCGGCCGGGATGGGCCCGCATGACCATCACCCGGTCGGCCAGGACCAGCGCTTCCTCGATGTCGTGCGTGACCAGAACCAGGGTCGGCCGCGTGTCGGCCCACAAGTCGAGCAGATGGTCCTGCAGGTCCACGCGCGTGAAGGCGTCCAGCGCCGAGAACGGCTCGTCGAGCAGCAGCACCCGGGGATTGGCCACCAGTGCGCGGGCGAGCGCGACACGCTGGGCCTGGCCGCCCGACAGCTCGCGCGGCCATCGCCCGGCATAGTCGGCGAGACCGACCCGCGTCAGCGCGGCGTCGACCTTGGCGGCGCGATCCTGCGGCGCCAGCGCCGCCAGGCCGAAGCCGACATTGCCGGCCACCGTCAGCCAGGGCAGCAGCCGCGGTTCCTGGAACACCAGGCCGACCGCCGGATGTGGTGCTGCGATCGGCTCGCCATCGACCTGGACGTGTCCGGCCGTTGGCGCCTCCAGCCCGGCGGCCAGGCGCAGCAAGGTACTCTTGCCGCAGCCCGATCCGCCGACGATGGCCAGGATCTCGCCGGCGTTGACGGCGAGCGAGATGTCGGCGAGCGCTCGTGTGCCGTTGGGATAGCGTTTGGAGACGGCGTTCAGCGCGAGCATGGCTAGGACCTGCTGGCCACGTCCTGCCAGCGCAGCAACGGCGCCGTCAGGGCAACCAGAATGGCGTCGGTGATCTTGCCCAGGACGGCGAAGACCGCGATGGCGGAAATGATCTGCGCCGGCTTGCCCAGCTGCTGGCCGTCGACCAGGAGATAGCCCAGCCCCTCGGACGCCCCCATGAACTCCGCCGCGACCACGAACATCCAGCCCAGCCCCAGGCCCGATCGCAGGGCGATCACGTAGTGGGGCAGAACGGCGGGCAGCATGATGCGGCCGACCAGCGCCGGTCCTGACAAGCGGAAGATGCGGCCGACCTCGATGATCTTGCGGTCGATCGACAGGATGGCGCCCAGCGTGCCGAGATAGACCGGGAAGGAAACACCCACCGCAATCAACGCGATCTTGGACGCCTCGAAGATGCCGAGCCAGAGGATGAACAGCGGCACCCAGGCGATCGACGGAATGGCGCGCAATCCCTGTAGCGTGGGATCGAGCAGCGCACGCCACAGGCCGGAGGCGCCGGCCAGCGCGCCCAGTGCCGTGCCGGCCGCGACGCCCAGGGCGAAGCCGGCGCCGACCCGGGCCAAGGTTGCCTGCGCGTGCCACCAGAGCTCACCGCCACGGGCGAGATCGGCAAGCGTCGCCAGAATGCGGCTGGGCGGCGGCATCAGGCGGCCCTCGGCGATGCCGCTGCGGACGGCAGCTTCCCACAGCACGGCCGCGCCGATCGGCAGCACGAAGCCCAGCAGGAACCGCCAGCGGAAGGGCCGCGCGGGCGGTGCGGCCGCTGTGTCGAGAGCCGCCGGTTCCGATGTCTGGGCGACGCTCAGGGGAGTCATTGGCTGGCCGCGAGGAACCTGCTGTCCAGCAAGCCGTTGACCTGCGCCGCAACGTCGGTGTCGGCGGCCACGACACCGGCACGCTGCAAGGCGACTCCGGCCGCCAGGATGCTGTCGCGCTGCGCGGTGCCGATCGGTCCGTGCGTGATGCTGGTCCGTTCGAGCTGGCGGGCGATCACCGGCTCGGGCAGCTTGGTGGCGGTGACCAGGGCGGCGGCCAGCGCCTTGGGATTGTCGACGGCAAAACGGCGCGCCTGCTCATAGGCGGCCAGGACCCGGCTCACGATCTCGGGATGTTGTGCGGCGAAGTCCTCGCGCACATTCAGGACTCCCCAGGTGTTGGCGGCCGGATCACGGAAAAACAGGGTGGCGCCATCGTCGATCTCGGCCGATGCCATCATCGGATCGAGGCCGGCCCAGGCATCGACGTCCTTGCGCTGCAGCGCCAGGCGACCGTCGGCGTGCTGCAGCAGCACCAGCCGCACGTCCTTTTCGGTGAGGCCGGCATTGGCCAGCGCGCGCACCAGGAAGATGTGCGGATCGGTGCCGCGGGTGACGGCGACCCGCTTGCCCTTCAGGTCGGCCGGCGCCTTGATCCCGGTGTCGGGCCGCGTAACCAGCGCCGTCCACTCGGGCTGCGAGTAGACATAGATGGACTTGATCCGGTTGCCGTTGATGCGGCCGATCAGGGCCGCGGCGCCCGCGGTCGATCCGAAGTCCAGCGAACCTGCGTTGAGGAATTCCAGCGCCTTGTTCGAGCCCGCCGATTGCACCCAGCGAATGGCGATGCCGTCCTTGGCGAACGCGTCCTCCAGGATCCGCTTGTCCTTGAGGATCAGCGATACCGGGTTGTAGGTCGCCCAGTCGATGGCGATCTCCTTCGGCGGCGCGGCGGCGGCCGGTCGGGCCGACAGCAGCGAGAGGCCGGCGATGGCGATCAACTTCCGCCGGGCAAGCGTTGGCGCGGGCATTGGATCTCCCTGGAGCAGGACAGCGTTGGCTGGCGGCCACATCTAGGGGATCGGGTTGCGGCATGGTTGTTAGTTTTTCTAAGCACGCCTGTTAGAAAGACTATCGTCTGTCCACCCGTCATCCCGAGCGCAGCGAGGGATCTCCTGCGAGCGACACATGGTGCGCCATTCGCGATAGATCTCTCGCTCCGCTCGGTGGAGGCTTACTATCCCGGGTGACTCCGCTTGGCGGCCCGTGAGATAGGGACGGCGGATCCGGGAGCGTGCGCATGCAAATCGCCGTGTTGACCTTCGATGCCTTCAACGAACTGGACTCTTTCGTTGTCGCGGCGCTGTTGAACCGCCTCGCGCCCGCCGGATGGCGGGCCTACATCACGGCGCCTACCTCGCGCGTCACCTCGAAGAACGGTGTCGTTGTGGAGGCGCAGCGGCCTCTGGAATTCGCCGCTGAGGCAGACGCGGTGATCTTCGGCAGCGGCATGAAGACGGACGAGATCGCCGACGATCCGGCGATGCTCGCCCGCATGGTTGTCGATCCTGCCCGGCAGTTGCTGGCCGGCCAGTGCTCGGGTGCATTGGTCATGGCCGCGCTTGGCCTGCTCGAGCAGGGGCCGCTGTGCACGGACATGATGACCCGGCCGCTGCTGGAAGGCAGTGGCCGGCATGTGCTGGATCAGCCGTTCCATGCGCGTGGCAACGTCGCGACGGCCGGCGGATGCCTGGCGTCCCAATACATCGCGACGTGGATCATCGGCGGGCAACTCGGCCTTGATCGGGCGGCTGACGTCATCCGTTATGCTGCCCCCGTGGGCCAGCAGGACGACTACGTCGCACGCGCCGTTTCTGCCGTGAGTCCGTTCCTGGCTACGCCGTCAGCGGCACATGCGCGCGACACAGCGGGCATGCTTCGGGCAGCCACATCTGACGCTCCAGCGTCGTCAGGGTGACGAAGGGCACGTTGCTTTGCATTGCGATGCGTGATGCGGCGTCGCCCAGCGCGATCAGGCTGGCGAAGCCGGCCAGGGTTGCGCCGCATTGCGCGAGATCTGCCGTTGTCGCCAGCAGTGCGGAGCCGGCATTGACGGCGTCGTCGACCACAAGCACGCGCTTGTTACGCACTGCGGGGCGATGCGACGACGCGATGCGGTAGATCGGGCGGCCGTCGCTGTCGACGCGTCGCTCAGCAAAAGCGAAATCGATATTCAGCTCCGCCGCCACGCACTGCGCGACGAAGGCCCCGCCGGTCAGCGGCCCGCAGGCGACGTTGGGTTTGCAGGCCGCCGCCGACACGGCGAGTGACGCTGCCCACTGACGCAGGCGCCGCGCGTCGATCAGCAGCGCATCGAGATCCAGCCAGAGATCGCCATGATGGCCGGACTCGTAGCGGAAATGGCCGCGCGATGCGGCTCCCTGCAGGCTCTGCTTGATCTCGTCCGGTACCATCGGTGCTGCTTTCCGTTGAAGGCGGAAGAGATTCTCAACGCCGCAGCGCCATCTTCAATATAGTATGGAATGATTCCCACGAATTTGGGGGCACAGGGGTCATGGCGACAGCCGTCCGCTTTCGCATCCGCTACGGGCCGATCCTGCAGGTTTCCGCCGATGTGCTTTCTTGCTTGGGTCAGCAAAAATTCAAGGCGAGCTGGCGGATCAGTCGCGAGATCGTCGGTCCACCGCGCGAGCTCGAGATCGAGTTTGACGACGGTGACGATGCGGCGCTGGCCAAGAGCGCCTGCGGGTAGCGTGTCGGTGGAAGGTCAGTCGCGACTGTCATCCCGAGCGGAGCGAGGGATCTCCCGCGAGCGACGCACGGTGCGCCATTCGTGGGAGATCCTCGCTCCGCTCGGCATGACAGGTGTGCCAGCGACAAGCGATTGCAGGTGCTAGTGCGTTTTGCGGGCGGGGCGGTGTGAGGCCGGGCCCAGCAGCTTGTCGATGAGGTCGTTCAGCGCCGCGCGGCCGTGTCGGGCGGCCTCGGCAGGGTTGTCGGCCCGCGCGATGATCAGCGCAACTTCCAGCATCGCCGCCAGCAGGATGTGGGCGTGGACATCCACCAGCTCCGGCTGCAGCCGACCGGCAGCGGCCGCGGCTTTCAGCGATCCCTTCAGCAGGCCGAAGCCGAAGCGTGCGTCGATCTCGCGCCATTTCTGCCAGCCCAGCACCGCCGGCGCGTCGGTGAGCACGATCTGGCGCACCGCCGGGTCGCGGCTGAGGTCGAGGAAGGCCTCGGTGCCGGCGCGCATCGCCTCGACGCGGTCGGCGATGCCGCGCGAGGCGTCCACCGTCGCCTGTGCGATGCGCGCCTCCATCGCCTCGAACACGGCGACGAAGAGGGCCTCCTTGCTGTCGAAGTGGTGGTACAGCGCGCCGCGGCTGACGCCGGATGTCGCCAGCACCGTCTCGATCGAGGTCGCCTCATAGCCGGCGGTGGAGAACAGCGCGGTGGCCGCGCTCACGATCTGCGCCCGCGTCGCCTGGCCCTTGGCCGCTTTCTTATCCACCGCTACGCCTCTTCCTCATTGACAGACCGACAGTCGGTTTGTATCAAATTCCAGACTGATAGTCTGGAATTTGTCCGGACTGTCGCGCGCCGACAAGGAGGAAACCATGCCCGTAGCCGAAGTGGCCAGAAGCCCCCAGACGATGTCGGATCACGAGGAATTGCTGGCGCTCAACAGCGACTACATCCGCTCGGTGCAGAATTCCGACGTCAAGCGGTTCGACGAGATCCTGGCCGACGACTTCTACTGCTCCAATCCGGACGGAACGTTGATCGACCGCGCCGCCTTCCTGAAGCAGACCGCCCGGCCGGTCACGATCACGAACATCCAGGCTCTCGATGTGATGATCCGCATCATGGGCGATTTCGCCATCATCCATGCGCGCACCAGCTACGGGCTGCCCGACGGGAAGCCGGGCGCCGGGCGCTACACCGATGTCTGGGCCCGGCGCAACGGCCGTTGGCTTTGCGTATCGGCGCACGTGACACGCGCTTGAAACCCTCTCCCGTAAGCGGGAGGGTGAGGGGCCAAGCACGCGGTATC
>DATEIF010000253.1:0-14275 GCA_035279205.1 Vineibacter sp. | reverse complement strand
TTTGGATCGCGGCCATCGGGTCTAGGGCCACCGGTCTTGGCTTCATGCGGCAGCAGGAAGGGGTCCAGCCGAAGGCGCGCGCGGCAAATTCCTGGCTCCGGCAGCCGCTCACATGGCCGTTGCGGCAACCGGGCGCGAGGTGCTGAGAGGCAATGCGAGGTCCGTCACCAGAAGCGTTCGCGCCCGAAGAAGCGGACTGCCGTGCGCTCGTCGCGATGGCGGCCGCCCAGCGAGGCACCCGCCGCGGCGGCGACACCACCGACGAGCAGGGTCGCGGCGGTGAGGAAGGCCGCGACGGCGCTCGCCTTGCGCGCCTTGTCGGCCGCCTCGCGCACCTTGGTATCCGCCGCCTTGGCGTCGGCGAAGGCTGTATCGACGCGACGTTCGGCGTCCGCTGCGGGCAGGCCTGTGCGGGCCGATACGACCTGCGCCAGATAGGTTTTGTCGCGCTGCGCCAAGCTGCCGTCCTTCAGGCTCGACGTGACGATGCGCACCAGTTCACCGCGAACGTCCGACGACGCGACGGGCGCGTTGTTGCCGGCGCCCGGAGCGTCGCGCCGCAGCAGGTAGTCGACCGCGACATCGCTGGGATTGAGCGTATCGCCGCCGCCGTCGCGCGCGGATGCAAGCCCCGCCGCGCCGGCCGCCGCCGCGGTCGATCCGGCCTGCGCGGTCGTCTTGGCGCCCTGCAGCGTGGTGTAGCTGATGACCGCGCCCATCACGACCACGGCCAGCGCCCACACGATGAAGCCGTGCGCGCCGTCGCGGAACTGCCGCTCCGGCACATCGCCGTCGACCCAAGGGGTGCGCGTGCGCCCGGCGATATAGCCGCCGGCGGCGAAGCTGCCGACCTGCACGATCGCCATCCAAACTGCCGCGATGATGAGGCTGGCGGTCAGTGACAGACCGGCGTTCGGCCATGGCGAGACCGCCGTCAGGCCGATGCCGGTCCCGAAGGTCAGCAGAACCAGGGACACGGCCGCGGCGCCGAAGGCGCCGGCCAGGACGGGCCCCCATTCGACGTATGTGAAGGGGGTCGCGACACTGGCGCTGCTGGCGGCCGGCGCGGCGGCGATGCCTCGGGTTACGCCCGCGGCGACATTGGTGCTCATGGTGGTCTCCTCGCGCCGCTCAGCGCAATCCGATCAACGACAGGACCGCCATGATCACGACGATCAGGCCGATCAAGTAAATCACGCCATTCATAGCGCCTCCGATCTGCCCACAGAGCGCGGGCCCGCCTCGCCAACGGCGTCGATCGCGGCTTGTTCCGCCGCCGGCGCCCGTGCACCGGTTCGCCGGCCGCCCGATGGAACCGCACCGCCCGAGCGTCCGTTACGGCAGCACCCAAAACAGGAGGGCTTGCATGGCAACGAAGAACACGGACCTCGATCGCCAGGCGCACACTACGTCCGGCACCATCATCGCGGCCGACAAAGTCGAGGGAACGAACGTCTACAACTTCGTGGGCGACAAGCTGGGCTCGGTCGACCACGTCATGATCGACAAGATGAGCGGCAAGGTCTGCTACGCGATCATGTCGTTCGGGGGCTTTCTCGGCATCGGCGAAAGCTACCATCCGCTGCCTTGGCACAAGCTGACGTACGACGAGTCGAAGGGCGGCTTTGTCGTCGACCTCGACAAGCAGCGGCTCGAGGGCGCGCCCTACTCCAAGGAGGCGGCGATCGACTGGACGCCGGAATGGGGCCGCCGGATCGACGATTACTACCGGCTCTGAGCGCGAACGACCGCGGGACGTCCGCCTGCATGGCGGGCGTCCCGCGAGCCCGCCGGCTGGTGGCGGCCCGATCCACGGGCACCATCCACGCCGGTTCTTCCGTCAGGGCCCTGATGCGGCGTGCATCAATCGACTGATGGCGACGCTCTTGAACTGAACGACGGAGCCTTCGTGATGGCACTGCAGCGCCAGGTGACCAGCTCGGTTGCGGGTGCCCGCGTCGAGTTGCGCCGCGGGCGATCCGTTCAGCGCCACCCGGATCCATGGGCCGCGCGCCATGATCACGAACTCGTTCCAGTCACCGGTCGGGCGTGACAACAGCTGCGCGCACGGCGCCAGCCGGTAGATCGCGCCGGTGATGTGCAGCGGACTGCCCTCGCGGCCGGTCTGCGGGTCCAGGCCGCGGTCGTCGATCTGCACCTCGTAGCCGTGGGCGATGGCCGGCGCCGGCGTGTCGCGAAGCGCCGGGCTGCGCAGGAAGATTCCGGAATTGTCGGTCCTGGCCGTGGTCCGCCATACGACGTGCAGGGTGAAGTCGTCGAACACGTCGTCGGCATACCAGAGCAGGCCCGGTCCGCCATGGCTTGCCAGGATGCCGGGCGTCGTCCATCGGAAGCCGCCCTGTCCGGCCATGCGCCAGCCCGCGAGGTCGGCCGTCAGCAGCTCACGGAATGTGGCGGCGGGGGCGATCATGGGACCTGGCGGCATCGCCGCGGTGGACGCAGGCGCTGAGGAGTCTCTCGATGCCCAGGCCAATCACCAGGCCCGCGGCAACGTCGCTCACCCAATGCGCCAGGAGCACGACCCGGGTCGTGGCCAGGATGCCGCCGATCGTCCATGCGACGGGCCTCGCCTGCGGCCACAGCCGGCCTGCGGCGGCGCACAGGGCCCCGATATGGATGGCGTGGCCCGAGGGAAACGCATCGTCGGGATCGCCCGAGCGCGGAATGCCGTGGCGCCGCCCGCGCACCATCGTTCTGTCGGGCCGCTCCTGGGACAGGATGCCTTTGAGCAGGCGCGGGACGGTCACCGCCACCAGCAAATTGGCCATGAGATAGTCTGCCTGGTGCCGGCGGCGCGCCGGCGCGCCGCGCGATGCCAGCCACAATGCGACGGCACCTGTCAGCAGGATGTGATCATCCGCGGCGCCGGTGACGGTCTTTGCCGGGCGCTCCAGCGCCGGCGTCGCGTAGCGCGACATCGTGGCCGCCACGTCGCGGTCCAGTCGCGTCGGTCTGACGTGCCAGCGCGCCATATCGGCCCTCAGTAGCCGCCCACGATGGGCAGGATCTCGCCGGTGATGTAGCTTGAGCATGACGGTGCGGCGAAGAACACGAAGGCGGGCGCGATCTCTTCCGGCTGGGCGGCGCGGCCCATGACCGTGTCCTCGCCGAAATGCGCCACCTTCTCGGCCTCCTTGTCGGCCGGGTTGAGCGGCGTCCACACCGGGCCCGGCGCGATGGCGTTGACGCGGATGCCGCGGTCCACAAGCTGCGCCGACAGCGAGCGCGTGAAGGCATGGATGCCGCCCTTGGTCATCGAATAGTCCAGCAGCTGCTTGCTGCCTTCCAGGCCGGTGACCGATCCCGTGTTGATGATCGATGCGCCCTTGCCGAGGTGGGGCGTCGCGGCCTTGGCCATGTGGAAATAGCCGTAGAGGTTGGTCTTCAGCGTGCGATCGAACTGTTCCTCGCTGAGGTCTTCGATGCGCGCGACGTGCTGCTGGAAGGCCGCGTTGTTGACCAGCACGTCGAGATGGCCGAACGCGTTGATCGTGTCGGCGATGACGCGGCGGCAGAACGCCGGGTCGGTGACGTCGCCCGGGATCACCAGGCACATCCGGCCCTCTGCTTCGACGGCCGCCTTGGTGGTCGCGGCGTCATCGTGTTCATCGAGGTAGACGATGCAGATATCGGCGCCCTCGCGCGCGAACAGCACGGCGACGGCGCGGCCGATGCCGGAGTCGCCGCCGGTCACCAGGGCGACCTTGCCGGCCAGCTTCTCCGATCCCTTGTAGGCGGGGGCCTGGAAGCGCGGCGCCGGCACGATGTGCGCCTCTTTCCCGGGCTTGGCCTGGTGCTGCTCGGGGAAGGGCGGTTCGGGATAGCGCGCGGCGCCGGCCTGCATGGGCTTGCGCTTGCCGGCATTTCCGTGCGCGGCGTTGGCCTGCGTGGCCTTGCGCTGCAGGCGCCGGTGCGCCGCCGCCGTCGGGTTCGGCTGCTTACGGGTATCGGGCATGGCGTCCACCTTGGTCGGAGATCCGCGGGTCCAACGCCGTCTCCGCAGCCGGGTTGCCTGCCGGCGGGTGACTGCTGTCGCGGTGACGGCGCAAAGCGGGCAGGCCGAACCACAAGGCGACGAAGAACAGCCACAGGACAAGCGCGACGGCGGCCGCGATCAGCGCCGAGCCCAGGATCATGCGGCTGACGATGAAGAGATCGAGCGCCAGCCCGGTGGCCAGCGGCCACAGCGCGCACTGGATCAGCCGGGAGGCGAGGTTCACGAACCGGCGGGTCACGATGTGCCGCTCGGCCTGGCGTTGATAGGAGGCCGGCGCCATGATCAACGCCGCGGCGATCGCGACCAGGCTGAGCGCGGCGAGATGCAGCGTCTGCTCGCCGTGCGACAAGCCTTTGTCGAAGCGCTCGTTGAAGACGGCGATCAGCTGGAAGCCGAACAGCGCCTGGATGCCGGGCAGGATCACGCGTGCTTCCTCGATGGCCCGCGTCGCCTCGTCCTTCAGCGAGTCCCTGTGGACCTGCTCGTTCATGGCGACTCCCTTCACGATTCGGCGGTTTGCCCGATGGGGCAACGTCCATGCGGCGGTGGCGTTGCAGTGGCCGGGGAGGACAGCCAGGAGGCGAGACATGCCACGACGTTACGCAAGGTCGGCGTCACGGGACGTCAAGCGCGCGATGCACGAACGCAAGACAGGCAGCCTGCGCAAGGGCAGGGGCGGGCGCGGCGGCACGGTGAAGAGCCGCAAGCAGGCCATTGCCATCGGTCTGTCGGAAGCGCGCAAGAAGGGCAAGAAGGTCCCGCGCCGCAAATCCGCCCGGAAACGGGCCTGACCCGCGGCGTTCGTCTGCAACCATCCCGCGTCTACGACGTTCGTGCAGCGCCCGTTTTCGTGATCCCCGATTCCTTTTACCCCGAACGGAGAGCCAGTCATGCCGACCCGGAAACCAGCCGACGCCATTGCCCTGCTCAAGGCTGATCACCGTCACGTGGAAGATTTGTTCGACAAGGCCGAGAAGGCGCACGGCGAGCGCAAGCTGGAACTGGTGCGCCAAATTTGCGCTGAGCTCTCCGTTCACACCATGATCGAGGAAGAGATCTTCTATCCGGCCTGCAAGGGCAAGATCGAGGACGAGCACGTGCTGGACGAGGCCTATGTCGAGCACGACGGCGCCAAGGTGCTGATCGCCGAGCTGCTGGCGAGCGAGCCTGATGCCGCGTTCTTCGATGCCAAGGTCAAGGTGCTCTCGGAAATGATCAAGCACCACGTGAAGGAGGAAGAGAAGCGCGCCGATGGCTTGCTCGCCCAGGCGAAGAAAGCCGGCCTCGACGTCGACCAGCTCGGCGAGATGCTGATGGCGCGCAAGAAAACGCTGATGACGGCGCTCGAGGAGGGCCGCGAGCTGCCGGCGCCGCACACCCGCAGCTACACCGGGCACAAGCTGATCCAGGACGCGCCCGTCGCCCAGGCCGCCTGACCGGATCACTGTCATCCCGAGCGCCCCGTCGACAGGCTCAGGAGAGGGATCTCCCGCGAGCGGAGACTCCCTTCCCGGGAGATCCCTCTCCTTCTATGAGATCAAGACCGCGATCACTGCCGGCTCGTCGGGCCGCTGCTGCCGCCGACGGCGCCCGGGCTGTTGCTGTAGCCTCCCGTGGACGGCGTGCCGGTGGTCGATCCGTCACGCATGCGCCCGTCCCGCAGTTGATCGCTGCGCGACTCGTCGCATCCGGCGATCGCCGGCATGAGGGCGACGCCGATTGCGGCCATCAGCGCCAGTCTTGTCCCGTGCTTTGCAGAGGTCATCATCATCTCCGTCGAGGTTCACCGGACCCGAACGGGCCCGATGCGCAGCGGTTCCCGCGACGGGCGGACCGGGCGTCACCGTTGACGGCGATGGGCGCGCCATGAGGGGACCGCCATCACGGCGGCCAGCAGCGCGAGCACGCAAGATGCCAGCATGAGCGCGGCCTTGCCGACCGGCGCGTAGGCCATGGTGCCGGCGACAGCGCCGAGCACGAGTGCCGTCCACAGGCAGAGGTCGCGCCACCACGCCCACGGCGCGCCCCGTCCGCTCACGGCATCCGATAGCTTCTCGCCGACGCTGACCAGGGTACCGGTGACGTATGTCAGGCTGGTGCGCGTTTCACCCGCGCGGTGGACGAGGGCGGTCTGCAACCCCATGGCGATGACAAGCAGACCCGTTGCGCCTGCCAGGGCGATGTCGGCCATGGCCGCGGTGCCGATGAGCGCGGCCTCTGCCAGCAGGATCATCGGCCGATACCCGTTGGGCGCACGGCAGCTCGCGAAGCGGCCGGCGGCGACAGCGGCGACGAACGTTCCGACGATGCCGATGGCCGCCAGCGCTGCGTGCGCATCGCCGCGGCCGGCGGCCACGGCGAACTGGGTCGTGTTGCCGCTCATGAACGAAACGAAGTAGTGCCGGAGGCTGAGGAAGCCGATGGCATCGACGAATCCGGCGATGGCGGTCAGCGCGACGGCCAGGGCCAGCGTGCCGGACGGCGGCTGTCGCATGGCTGCCGCGGCGCTGGCGGGCAGCGGAGCGCTCAGTGCAGGGGCGTTGTGTGCGCGTTCTCTTCGACGACCTGCGCCATCCGTCGCAGATGCGCCGCGGCGGCGTCGGGGCCCAGCCCCGTGACCAGCACCTCGAGCACGGCCGCCAGGACGGTCTGCACCGCATCCGCGTCGGTGACCTGGCGCACCATCATCGTGGCCATGATCTGGTCGACCAGGTGCTTGGTCGCGCCGTAGCGCGCCTCGACCTCGTCCGACAGCGGGTAGAGGCGGTCGAGTACCTCGGCAACGGACTGCGCCGTCTCGACCGTCACGCCGTCCGGCATGACCAGCGCATCGCCGTCCGGGGCGTCGGATGCCCGCGACGGCGGCAGATCGGAGGCGCCGTAATTGCTTGCCAGGCGCCGGATGTGCGCGGCCAGGGCTTCGCCGCCGGGGCCGCCCTCGATCAGCACCTGCGTGATGATCGCGGCCAGCGAGACGACGGCATCCTCGCGCGACCAGCCTTTCTGCACCATCGCGTGAATGCTGACCTTGGTCAGGATCTCGAGCCCCATCAGCAGGTTCGCTTCGCCATCGGAGGGTTTCGGCATCAGGATATCCAGCGAGGTCGCGAGCACATGGCTCTGCTCGCGCGCGTCATCGAAGCTGATGTGCTTGTCGGCCATGAGATGCTCCTGACCCACGGGTGGACGGATGCGTCGAGAACGCCCGGCCGTCCGGTACGTTGCCTCGATGACAGCAAGCTCCCGCGGAAATCACGCACCGGCGTCCACCAACCTCACCCTGAGGAGCGAGCGCAGCGAGCGTCTCGAAGGGTGGGCAACCACACGGCAGGCCGGCCGGCGGCGCGGTCGTGGGCGATCCGATTTGCAACTTTTAAGAACTTTAAACATGTCGCGTGCCGGCATTGCCCGATAATGCGGGCGTGGCCGGCGAGCATCCCGATGGAGGGCAGCGGCGCCGGCACAGCGCATCAGTGCCGGTGTTGGCATCACGACTCGTCGATTTTGAAATTTATTTGAAACACAGGTCGCTGTCGGCGCTCGGCCGCGCACGCAGGGCGCGGAACGCCCGGGGCTGTCCGTCGCGACGCCAGGCCTCAGGAGGAGACCGTCATGACATTGCAGGATGTGAATGTCCGCGCGACCTTCGTCAGCGATTGTGCGAACATCTGGCGGGATTGGCTCAACGGTTCCGGCCCCGGCCGCAAGGCACGCCGCGAGGCGGAGTTTCTCGCCGCGATCAACCGGATGACGTCGTTCATGGTGGCGCCGCAGGTGGCCTTCATCAACACCACCGGCTGGGGTGCGTTCAGTTGGCCGACATGGCGGCTGGAGGTCAACCAGAAGTACACGAACACGCCGAACATCATGTACAAGAACTTCGTCGAGCTGTGCAGCACCGTCTACCACGAGACGCGGCACGCCGAGCAGTTCTACCGCATCGCGCAGGGCCTTTCGATCGGCGACTTGAAATATCCCGACGTCAGTGGCGGGCAGATCGCGCAGATGGCGCTGGTCACCGGCAGCGTCCGCTCCCGCATCAACATGTTCAACTCCATCACGACGGGTGATCCGCTGCAGACCGATCCCGGCAAGCGGCCCGGCATCATCGCGACATGGGTCAACATCCCCGTGAACGTCGCCCAGCATGCCGACAATGCGCGCAACGCCTTCCGGACCTGGACGGCCTTGCCCAAGCCGGCGTGGTTCAAGCGCCCCACCGTGCTGGCCGAGGTCAACGAATGGATGCGCGCCACCTACAAGAAGTCGTTCTCCGAGCTGGATACGTGGGCGCAGGGCGACGATGGACCCTATCGCGTCTATCGCGACCTGCCGGAGGAGAACGACGCGCACGGCATCGAGGACCTGGTCCAGTCGGCGCTCTACACCAGGATCGGCAACGACACGCCGACCAATCGCAAGAAGCGCCGCGACGACGTCACCCTCTTTGGGCCGTAGCCGGACGCCCACCGTCGCCGGCCATGAGGCGCCCGCGGGCGCCCGGGCTGACGACGATCACGGCCGGTGCCGGCGGCGTCGCGTGCGGCGATTGCTGCCGGCAGGCCGCAGGGCCCGGGGGAACCGGTCGCGGTCGGGGGTCGTTGGCGCTCGAACACGGCGGAACGGCGCATGGCCCCCTATCGATACATCATCGTCGGCGGTGGATCCGCGGGATGCGTTCTGGCCGCTCGACTGAGCGAGTGCGCTGCCGCGCGCGTCCTGCTGCTCGAGGCCGGCCGGGCATACGCGCCGGGCGGGTATCCGGAGATCCTGACAGACCTCGATCGGCTCGGCGGCGGGTTGGCCCATGACTGGGGTTATTACAGCGAGCCGACCCGCCAGGGCTACACGATCGCGGCGAAGAGCGGCAAGGTCCTGGGCGGCGGCTCTGCCGTCAACGCCGGCGTGGCCAAGCGGGCGCGGCGGACCGACTTCGAGCGCTGGCAACAGCACGACCTGCCCGGCTGGAGCTTCAGCGGCGCGTTGCGCGCGTACATGAGTCTGGAGAATACGCCGGCGGGTTCCGCCGACTGGCACGGTCGCAGCGGGCCGCTGCCCATTCGCCAGCCGACGGCAGCTGACATGACGCCGGCGTTGCGCGCTTTCGTCGACGCGGCAACGGCGATCGGCCTCCATCGCATCGATGACGTGAACGGCGCCACGCAGCACGGTGTCGGCTTCGATCCGTTCAACGCGCTGGATGGCATCCGCCAGAACACCGGGATGGTCTATCTGACGCAAGCCGTGCGCGGTCGCGCCAACCTCGTCATTCGCGGCGACACGCTGGTCGACCGGATCGAATTCGATCGCCGCCGCGCGGTGCGCGTCCGCCTGGCCGGCGGCGAGGCGGTCGGGAGCGAGGAGATCATTCTTTGCGCCGGAGTCTATGGCAGCCCCGCCATCCTGATGCGATCGGGCATCGGCCCGGCCGTCCATCTGCGGGCGCACGGCATTCCCGTCGTCGCGGACCTGCCGGTCGGAGACCGACTATCGGATCACCCGTTTTACTACAACACCTATGCGCTGAAACCCAAAGCCGGCGGCATGCATCCCGCCCACGGCGCCACGATCTGGACCCGCTCGCGCGCGGCGATCGGCGATGAGCTCGACCTGCAGGTGACCGCGTCCAACGCCTTCGATGAGGACAGCCCGACGGGACGCGCCCTCGTGCTGGCCGCCGCCGTCATGACGCCAGCTTCGGTCGGCCGCCTGCGCCTGAAGAGCCGCGATCCGTGCGACTCGCCCGCGATCGACTACAACCTGCTGGCCGACGCGCGTGATCGGCGCCGCCTGCTGGAAGGCGTTGCGCTCGCGCGGCAGGTCGGCCGGACCGCACCGCTCTGCAGCCTGATCGATCGTGAGATATCGCCCGGCATGAACGTCGCCAGCAGCGCCGAGCTCGACGCCGCCGTCGAAGATCACCTCGACACCTATCACCACGGCTGCGCGACCGTCCCGATGGGCGGCCGCGGCGATGGCGGCGCCGTGGTGAACGCCGCGGGACAGGTCCGGCACGTCGACGGATTGCGCGTGGTGGATGCGTCGATCTTTCCCGAGATTCCCTCGACGCCCACCAACCTGACGGTGCTCATGGTGGCCGAGCGGATCGCGACGTCGATCCAGGCCTGACAGCGCGCACGTAACCGTCGCTCTCAGTTGGATGACAACCGGCGGATCGCATCGATCGTGTGCTGAGGCGCTTCCTGGGGGATGAAGTGGCCGACGCCATCGAGGACGGTGCGCTCGTACGGTCCCTTGAAGTACCTGTCCTTGCCTGCCGACGTCTCGATGAGGTTGCAGCCGTCCGCGGCTCCGTGCAGCACCACCGTGGGAACGTGAATCGCAGGCCCTTGGGCAAGCTTGCGTTCGACGTCTTCGTGCTCAGGCGCGCCCAGTCGCTCGCGCCAGCGTTGCAGGTAGGCGTGGATGCTGATCGGTGCCCAGTCGTCGTTGAGAAGCGATGGGGCCATGGCGTCGAAGTCCTGCCGCTTTGTCGGCCAGTCGGGCGACCAGGTGTCCCACAGGAAGCGGGCAAGGCGCAGACGGTCTTTGTCCATCGCCTGGCGCCCCAGCTCGAGCGCGACCATCCACTCGTACCAGTAGGCCTTTGCCAGGCCGTAGGTCATCTCCCGGATGGGCTGTGCCGTGGCGTAACCGGCGGACATGGCGAGGAGTCCGCGCAGGCGGCCGGGGAAGAGGGCCGCGACGCCATAGCCGGCGCGGGCACCCCAGTCGTAACCGCACACAATGGCGTCGCCAAGATTCAGCGCATCGAGAAAGTCGGCAAGATCCTGCGTCAGTGCCGCGACGGCGCCACTCCTCATCGTGTCCGCGGACAGGAATGTCGTGGGACCGCTGCCCCGCAACCAGGGCGCGATGACGCGATATCCGCCCGCCGCCAGCGCGGGCACGATCTTGTCCCAGCAGCGCACGTCGTCCGGCCAGCCATGCATGAGGACGACCGTCTTCCCGGTGACGGGCCCGGTTTCCTCATACCCGATCCTCAAGTGAGGCGTTTTCACAAAGCGCATCGGCAATTTGTCCGATGATAGGTCACGCGGAGCGAACGCCGAGGTGTCGAGATGGTTTCCGGATCGGCGCGGCGTGATCATCAAAACGCCATACGGAACCCCGGTGTTGGCGCAACGTAGCGACCTGATAGGCGCGATGGAGGCCCCAATGCCCATGATCAGCGAAACCGCCCGGCTCGGCACGAGTGCGCACAACGCCTGGCGCGATATCGGATCGTTCGGCGCCGTCGGTCATTGGCATCCGATGCTGGCCGAGGTTGAAGCGCAGGGCGACAGGCCCGGCGCGCGCCGGCGGGTGATCACGACACAAGGCGCTCGGCAGGTCGAGCGGCTGTCGGCCTTCGATCCGGAAGGCTTCCGTTACACATACACGATCGAAAAATCGGCGTTGCCGGTCAGCAACTACCGCGCCGAATTGCGTGTCGACGAAGCCGGCAGGGACCGCAGCCGCCTGACCTGGTCCGCGGCCTTCGATGCGACGGCGAACGCGCCGGAAACAACAGAAGCGGTTCGCCAGTTCCTTCGCGCCGGGCTCGACAATCTCACGGCGCGATATCCGTGACCATCTTTCGTCGTGCAGCGACCGGCCCCTCGAACGGTCACGGCATTCCACCGCCGCGGCCGGTCCTGTGGCCCCTGCGCGAGCCGCAGTCGGCGGTAACGGACATCAGCGTGCTCGACGACGGTCGCCGCCGGATCGTCATCCACCACGCTGAGCTGCGCGGCGTCACGCCGGCGATGCTGGCCTGGTGGTTCGCCCATGTCGAAGGCGACATGGATTATGCCGGTGGCCGCTGGCCGCGCTATTGGGTCTGGCATCCGCTCGATCATATTTCGTACGAGGTGCTGCGCCGGCCGGACGGCGGTGCGCTGGGCGCGGGCGCGCGGCTGCACCTGCGGGAAGCCTTCCAGCGCGATCCCGCGAACATCCTGGACGTGACGGTCGAGGTGGAACGGATTGACGGCGAGGCCGCGATCATCGGCCATCGCGTGTTGGGATTGAATGTCCTGCGGCTCGACAATCGCTTCACGGCGACGCAGACGGGCACGCGCTATGTCAGCGAGATGACGATCGGCGCCGAAGGCACGATCGGGCGGCTGGCGTTCAACCGCCTGGTCGGAATGCGCGTGCTGCCGGGTGCCATGGCCGATGCCTGGATCCGACATCACATAGAAGAAATCGGCAACCTCGAGAATTTCCTGCCGGCGCTGTTCGCGGCGGATTCGTAGGACGCCAGGCGAGCGAGAGTGACATTCCCGGCAGATCCCTCGCTACGCTCGGGATGACAGCTTGATCGAAGCACCGCGACTGGACCGCCTCGTCGTCCCGGGCGCAGCGAAGGACCTTGCCGTGCGCCTGCACGTCGCCGAAGACAAGCGAGCCCACTGATCGTACAGTGGAGCGCGTTGATCCTCGGCGAATGAAACCTTTGCGCACACGCTTCCCCGCGACACGGATGGACGGCCGGCATGGATCGGCGGGTCGCTCATGTCAGGCCGATGCCCCGGCCTGGCTGACCACGCCGGGATGTCAGCCGAGCGAGGGGAGCTGATGTCCGAGCAGCCCGGGACCCTGCGAACGCATCCCATCGCCGGCCCATCGTCCGGACGGGTGTCGGCCGGCTGGCGGCGACTGCTGCGCCATGTCGCGCTCGCCGTGGTCGCGCTGTTGCTGCTTCCGGTCGTCGTGACGCCGTTCTACCGCTTCGTGCCGCCGCCGGTGACGCCGCTGATGGCGATCCGTGCGCTCGAGGGCGACGGTGCGACGCGCGCCTGGGTGTCGCTCGACGCCCTGCCTGACGCGATGCCGCTCGCCGTGATGGCGGCCGAGGACAACCGCTTCTGCCAGCACGACGGTTTCGACTGGGAGGCGATCGGCGACGCCATCGAAGAGGCACGCAACGGCGAGCGCCTGCGCGGCGCCAGCACGATCTCCATGCAGCTGACCCGCAACCTGTTCCTGTGGCCCGGCGGCGGCTGGCCGCGCAAGGCGCTGGAGGCGCTGTGGACGCCGGTGGTCGAGCTGATCCTGGGCAAGCGGCGCATCGTTGAGCTCTATCTCAACGTCGTCGAGACCGGCCGCGGCATTTTCGGCGTCGAGGCCGCGGCGCGGCGCTACTACGGCAAGGGTGCGGCTGCGCTGTCGGTGCGCCAGGCGGCCGGCCTCGCGGCGATCCTGCCGGACCCGCGCAACTGGTCGCCGGCCCGCGGCTACGCCGCGCAACGCGTGCCCGTGCTGGTGCGCCGGATGCGCGACATCGAAGCGCTCGCGACATGCGTGACCGGCTGAGGCAAGCATCATGTCCAACGGTGACCTCGTCGCTCGTTTCCTGGCCCTGAAGGACCAGGGCGCCTCGCCGCAAGAGGTCTATACGGCGATCCGCATGAATGACATGGACCGGGCCCAGGCGATCGGCATCTTGTGCGCCGTGTATCGGTGCGCGCAGGCGGAGGCCGAGCGGATCGTTACGTCCGTGGATGGCCCGCGGCCGCAAAAACTGCCGGCGATCGCGGACCACGCGCACCTGCTGGACGTGTTGAAGCAGGAACTGGGCTACTGCACGTGCGCGTCGGACGATGCCCTGCAGGTTCTCCACGATGTGCTGCAGGCGGCGCTGGACCGGACGCAATCGGGCGACGATTCCGAGGCATTCGCGCGAGCATCGCGCGCGCTCGAGGCGAGCCTGCCGCTGGACGCGGCCCCTGGCTTCGCCAGCTGGTTCGTATACGGCCTGCAGCAGCGGGACCTGGTCTGGCATGGCTTCCGGCTGACCGACGTCTGGATCACCGACAAAGGCCGTTGGCTTCTGCACGCGATCAAACGCTTCTCGGGGCACCTTCCCCCTCCGGGGGAAGGAATGGATCACATCCTCTGAGCGCAGCGAAGGACCACGCGGTGCATCGACCCTCACGAACGTGCGGTCATGCGGAGGAAGAATTCACCACGGAGTTCCGCGCCGGCAGCGCCGACCACAAGGACGGAAAACCGTGCCCGTCTTTGCCGAGAGCGCGCCACTCCAGGTCGACCACACGCTGGGGGCGCGCCACTCCGTGGCGCGTCGTGTGTCGATCCAGACGAAGACGCGCGACAGAGTCGCGCGCCCCTAGCGTGTGTCCCCACGACCGTGCGCCATCTCAGCCCTTATGGTCGGTCAAGCGATGAACGGCTCGCGCGCGGATTCGCGCACGCCTCGCGCACTGATCCTCGGCGCTGGCCAGCCCCGGA
>DATEIF010000252.1:0-5719 GCA_035279205.1 Vineibacter sp. | reverse complement strand
ATAGTGTATTTCTATATGTATGTCAAGTAAAATTTCGGAGCGGTACAAATACAGAATGCGATGCGCAGTACAAAGGGAGACTTGTTAGTCACTGGAGCTTCATGGTTCGGCCTTTCGACAGGCTCAGGGCTCACCATGAAGGCCGCTACTACTGACGCTTGCTCTAGTACTTCGGCTTCTCGCAGTTGCCGCAGACCCAGGGATAGGTCCAGTCGGCGGTGAGCTTGGCACTCTCGGGGATGTACTTCGACCAGGCGTCGGCCTTCACCGGGCCCTTGGTCTGCCAGACGATCTCGAACTGGCCGTTAGCCTGGATCTCGCCGATCAGCACCGGCTTGCTGAGGTGATGGTTGGTGTTCATCACCGACTCGAAGCCCGAGGGTGCCGCCACGCGCTGGCCATAGAGCGCCTGGCGCACGGCGTCGATGTTGGTGGTGCCGGCTTGCTGCACCGCCTGCGTCCACATCTTGAAGCCGATGTAGGTGGCTTCCATCGGATCGTTGGTGACGCGCTTCTCGTTCTTGATGAACGTCTTCCACTGCTTGATGAACGCGTCGTTCACCGGCGCCTTCACCGACTGGAAGTAGTTCCACGCCGCCAGGTGGCCGACCAGGTTCTTGGTGTCGATGCCGGCGAGCTCTTCCTCACCCACCGAGAACGCCACGACGGGAATGTCGGAAGCCTTGATGCCGGCGTTGGCCAGCTCCTTGTAGAAGGGCACGTTGGCGTCGCCGTTGATGGTCGACACGACGGCCGTCTTCTTGCCCGCCGAGGCGAACTTCTTGATGTCGGCCACGATGGTCTGCCAGTCGGAATGACCGAACGGCGTGTAATTGATCATGATGTCTTCCTTGGCCACGCCTTTGGCGAGCAGGAAGGCTTCCAGGATCTTGTTGGTGGTGCGCGGATAGACGTAGTCGGTGCCGGCCAGCACCCAGCGCTTCACCTCGCCGCCTTCCTTGGACATCAGGTATTCGACGGCCGGGATCGCCTGCTGGTTGGGCGCGGCGCCGGTGTAGAAGATGTTGCGCGAGCTTTCCTCGCCTTCGTACTGCACCGGGTAGAACAGCAGGCCGTTCAGCTCCTCGAACACCGGCAGCACCGACTTGCGGCTGACCGAGGTCCAGCAGCCGAAGACCACGTCGACCTTCTCCTTCTGGATCAGCTCGCGTGCCTTCTCGGCGAACAGCGGCCAGTTCGAGGCTGGGTCGACCACGACCGCCTCGACCTTGCGGCCCAGCAGCCCGCCCTTCTTGTTGATGTCATCGACCATCATCAGGACGGTGTCCTTCAAGGTGGTCTCCGAGATCGCCATCGTGCCCGACAGCGAATGCAGCACGCCGACCTTGATCGGCGGCTGCTGGGCCTCGGCGCCCAAGGTCCACCCCGTCACCGCTGCCAGTACGGCCGACGCTGACGCCCACTTCTTCCAGATTGCCATGCATGCCCCCCTTCGGCGCAGGCGCCGGCCCGTGCTTGGGCCGTACGCGCACAGGCGTGAAGCAAGAGGCGGGCCAAGACGTGGGCCGCGGCGGGCCAGGGTGATCAAAGACCGCGCAGCCTCCTGATCCCCCATGGCGGTGACAAATTAGGCATGCCGACGCGAGAGCGAGCGACAACGGGTCTCCGAACGTTCAAATGCCCACGACTTGGGCGGCAACGTGGTCAGAGACAGACCAATGTCCGTGCCGCAAAATGGAACTGCTCGAAATGCAGGCAATAGGCCTGCCGCGTCGCTGGCCGGAAAGCCGCCATAGCCTTTCCAGCCCCTGCGGGGATAATGGGCCAGATCCTCAAAGTGGTCGCCGGAGGAAACATGCTGACGCTTTTCGAACATCCGCTCTCGCCCTACGTCCAGAAAGTGAAGATCGCGCTGCGCGAAAAGGACATCCCGTTCCAGGTGATGACACCGACCGGGATCGGCGCTGGCGGCGCCGGCGGCGACTTCGTGGACGCCAACCCGCGTGCCGAGGTGCCGGCCGTGATCGACGGCGACGTGCGCATCTTCGATTCGACGGTGATCCTCGAATATATCGAGGACAAATGGCCATCACCCTCGCTGCTGCCGGCGACGCCGGCCGAGCGCGCCCGCGTGCGCATGATCGAGGACGTGATGGACACCCAGTTCGAGGCGATCAACTGGGCTTTGGGGGAGATCCGCCGCTTCCGCCGCGCCGATGGCGCGCTGGCCGACAGCCTGATCAGCACGGCGGCAAAGCAGACCGCAGGTTTCATCGCATGGCTGGAGCGCATGCTGGGCGACCGCCCATGGTTCGGCGGTGATGCGTTCGGCCGTGGCGATCTGTCGGTGGTGCCCTACCTCAACAACGCCGTGAGTTACGGCAATGCGCCGGCACCGGGATCGACGTTGATCGCCTGGCTCGAGCGCGTGAATGCGCGCCCCTCGGTGGCCGAGACGGCGCGCGAGGCCAAGGCCTCGGTCGCGAGCCTCTCGCAGGTCGCGCAGCTCATCGAGTCCGGCAAGTTCCGCCGCGAGTACCGCGATCACCGCCTGGAATGGATGGTCAAATCCGGCGGAATCGAAATCGTGCTGAAAGGTCTGGAGAAGAACAAC
Organism: Vineibacter sp.; assembly: GCA_035279205.1. GTDB lineage: Bacteria > Pseudomonadota > Alphaproteobacteria > Reyranellales > Reyranellaceae > Vineibacter. The sequence goes on along the minus strand of DATEIF010000252.1, from coordinate 3,144 downwards.
ATCCGCTTCAGCGCCGATTTCAAGTGAGGGTCCTTTCCCCAGCACCATCCTCACCCCGAGACGCCGGCTACGCCGGCTCCTCAGGATGAGGTTGTGCGTTACGCCACGAGCGGATCGAGGCGCTCGACGTGGAAGCCCTTTGATGTGACGCGCCAGTCGCCGTCGATGCGGTGCCAGGTCAGGTAGTCGATGAACACGGCGGCGGCCGTCCTGACGCGGACCTTGGTCAGCGCCTGGTCGTCGGACGCGAAATCCACCAGCAGGATGGCATCCTCGCGCCGCGCATTGAGTGACTTGGGCGTCGGCCGATCGGCGAGCGACTGCTTGAATGCCTGGGCCGACAGCAGGGTCATCTCGCCGTTCCAGTAGCCGTGCAGCTGGGCTGTCGGCCGGAAGACCTGCTCGAAGCGCGCGACATCGCCGTCATAGACGAGGTCGAAATAGCGTTGGATGGCCTGGGTCAGGCTGGATGTGTGAGACATGACGGCCTCCGGATGAGAAATGACCGGCCGACTATGGCGCGAGGACGCCCGACGAGTCCTTGCGAAGTACGCCAACAACGACGATGATTTGGGCGACTTGTGCTCTTCAGTAGCTTCAAAGTTATCATAAATGCCAAAACATGATCTCGACCCGATCGACTGCCGCATCATCGCTGCCCTGCAGGCCGATGCCCGGCTGACCAACGTCGATCTCGCCGAGCGCGTCGGCCTGTCGCCATCGCCATGCCTGCGCCGCGTCAAGCGGCTGGAGCGCGACGGCTACATCGAGGCCTATCGTGCGGCGCTGCGGCGCAGCCGGGTCGGGCTGGGACTGACGGTCTTTGTCAGCGTCCGCATCGACAGCCATGCCGACGAGCGCTGCGATACCTTCCAGGACACCATCATCGCCATGCCGGAGGTCATCGCCTGCCACCTGGTGTCGGGCGAAGCCGACTATCTGCTGGAGGTGGTCGTCACCGACCTGGAGCACTATCAGCGCTTCCTGCTCGGCAAGCTGCTCAACCAGTCGATCATCAAGGAAGTGCGCAGCAATTTCGCCATCCAGACGCTGAAGGCCGCGGCGCCACTGCCGCTGGAGCATCTGGCGTGACGGTTTGCGGTGGTCGATACCAGCAGTAAAGGAGATCCCGCGTGGACCTGGTGCTGGTTCTTGTCCTCGGCCTCCTGGCGGGCACCATCGCCGGCGTCGTCGGCACCGGCTCATCCATCATCCTGATCCCGGCGCTGGTCCTGCAGTTCGGTCCGCAGCAGGCCATTCCCATCATGGCCATAGCCGCTTTGATGGCGAACATTTCCCGCGTGCTGGTGTGGTGGCGCGAGATCGACTGGCCGGCGTGCGCGGCCTATGCGGTGACAGGCGTGCCGGCCGCCGTGCTGGGCGCGCGCACGCTGCTGGTGCTGCCGCCCCGCCTTGTCGACGGTGTGCTCGGCGCGTTCTTCCTGCTGATGATCCCGGCCCGGCGATGGGCGGACCGCAAGGCGCTACGGCTCAACCGCTGGCATCTCGCCGCGGCCGGCGCGTTGATCGGTTATTTGACCGGCATCGTCGCCTCGACCGGTCCGCTGAGCGTTCCCGTTTTCCTCGGTTACGGCCTGGTGAAAGGCGCATTCCTGGCCACAGAGGCGGCCGGCTCGCTCGCCATCTTCGCCAGCAAGACCGTGGCGTTCCAGCGCTTCGGCGCGCTGCCGCTCGACGCCGCGCTGAAAGGACTCACCGTCGGCGCGAGCCTGATGATCGGTTCGCTGATCGCCAAGCGCATCGTCACGCGACTGAACGCGAGCCATTTCCGCATCCTGATGGACGGCGTGATGCTGTTCTCCGGTGTGTCGCTGATCTGGATGGCCTTGGTCTGGAAGCACTAGGACGCCAGCCGCGCGAGTTGTCGGATCGCCTCGTCAATGCGGCCGGCGGCGATCATGCCGTAGCCGAAGATCAGGCCGTTGGGCCGCGGCCGCAGCGTCGTGCGGCCGGCCAGGGCATAGAGCCCGATGCCGGCCTGCGCCGCCTTGGCCACCAGAGGCTCGGCTGGGATCGCTGCCGGGAGTCGCGCCGACAGATGCAGGCCGGCATCGGAAGGAATGGGCTGCAGGCGCTCGCCCCAATGCCGCTGGAGCGCACGCAGCAGGATCGCGCGCCGCTCGTCATAGATCTTGCGCATCTTGCGGACGTGGCGCGCGAGGTGTCCCTCGGTGATGAAGGCGGCCAGCGTGTCCTGCGCCAGCACCGGCGCGTGCCAGTCGGCGGTCTGCTTGGCCGTCACCAGCGCCTGGCGCGCCCACGGCGGCGCGGCGACGAAGCCCAGGCGCAGGGCCGGGAACAGGCTTTTGGAAAAGGTGCCGACATAAAAGACACAGCCGGTGCGGTCGAGCGTCTGCAGTGCATCGAGCGGCCGTCCGGCGAAGCGGAACTCGCTGTCGTAGTCGTCCTCGATCACCACCGCAGCGCGCGCCTGCGCCGCATCCAGCAAGGCCGCGCGCCGCTGCGGCGACATCACGACACCGGTGGGATATTGGTGCGAGGGTGTCACGCAGATGACGCGCACATCGCGCGGCACTCGATCGACCATCAGCCCTTCGCCGTCGACCGCGACAGGAGCGATCCGAGCGCCGGCGGCCGCGAAGGCCGCCCGCAGCGGTGGGTAACCCGGTTCCTCGATCGCGACCACCGTGCGTCCCGGGGCTACCAGGATGCGCGCCAGCAGGTCGAACGCCTGCTGGGCACCCGACGTCACCACGATATCGTCCGGCTGGCACGCGACGGCGCGTGCGAACGAGACATGCTGGGCGATTGCCGCACGCAAGGCGCGGCGTCCCTGCGGATCAGCGTAGGCCGCCGGCACTTTCGCCACGGTGCGCAACGCCCGCGCCGACAAGCGGCGCCAGACATGGAACGGAAAGCCCGACGTATCGGGCAACCCGACCCGCAGATCGAAGCGATAGGTCGGCGGCGACGTCGGCGGCGGCACCACCGGCGGCGTGCGCCACGGCACGCTGAGCCGGCGATCCGCACCAGTCGAGTCAGCCGGCTCGGCGCGCCTGGGGCGGCGCACGACATCGGCGACGTACGTGCCGGCGCCGGGTCGGGCCGCAAGGTAACCCTCGCTCAGCAGCAGGTCGTAAGCCGCCACCGCCGTATTGCGCG
>DATEIF010000251.1:0-10152 GCA_035279205.1 Vineibacter sp. | reverse complement strand
GCGCAGGCGCTGTTCCTGGCCGGCCTTCCCGGTCCGGCCTCCGAATTGGGATTGGGCGAGGTGATGCAGGCGGCGCAGCTGAAGCTGCTGGCGGCGCTGCCAGCCGACTGGCAAGCCGATGCACGCCGGGTCAGCGCACGCTTTCATCTCGATCCGGTCGGCTGGTTCACCGGCACGCGACCGACCGACCATCTGCCCACCGTCGCCGAGGCGGTGTGGACCGAGCGGCGATTGAAGATCCGCTATGAGAGCTGGAACGCCGTCACGACCCGCGAGATCGAGCCGTTCGGCCTCGTGCTGAAGGCCGGCGTCTGGTACGTCGTGGCCCGCGCCGGCGGCAAGCTGCGCACCTATCGGCTATCCAATATCCTCGAGCTTTCGGTTCTGGACGCGCGCTTCCATCGGCCGGCGGAATTCGACCTGGCGCAGCACTGGGCTGTTTCGACTCAAAGCTTCGAGACCCAGATCTACCGCGACACCGCCCTGCTGCGGGCGTCTCCCCAGGGCTTGAAACTATTGGCCGGCCTCAGCCCCGCTGTCGCCGATGCGGTGGGCCGCGCAACGCAGGCGCCGGATGCGGATGGCTGGGTCCGCGTCGTCATCCCCATCGAATCGGTCGAGCACGCCGCGCACGAGTTGCTGAAGCTGCGCGCCGAAGCCGAAGTGCTCGGGCCGGCGGCCCTGCGCCAGCGCCTCGCCGCGACGGCGCGACAGCTGGCCGTGCTGTACAGCGCGCCGCCGCCACACCCGCGTCGCGCCCGCCGCTGATCACCCCGCCCGCCCGAACTGGCGGCGCAACTCGACCTTGGCTTTTTCCAGCGTGCGCCGACGACCCGCCGGCAGGCCTCTGCCGGCGCGATTGATATAGAACGTCAGCATCGACAGCGCCGAACGGAACGGATCGGCCTTGCGCCGGCGGCTGTGTTGGGCCGAGCGCTTCAACGAGCGGGCAATGCGCTTGGGGTCGCTCCAGGTAAAAACGCTGCGATCAAGATCCAGCGCGTTGCTGTTCGTTGTCACACGCTGCGACCAGCGCCGCGGCGACGTGCGTGTTGCCGTGCGGGCCATGCAAACCTCCGCTCTTCCTCGGCTCTTTGCGAGCAAACGGACCGGCGCGGCCGCGGTTGCCGCGAACGGAACCCTTGATGATGGCGGGAGTTCCTGTGTGCGGGGTGACTGTCACCCGAAAAATCCCCTGTGAGGCCGCCATGTCGCACATCCGTACCGACAACCAGCCCATCACCCAGATCACGATCGTGGAGTCCGAGCCCGGCAAGCAGGCCGAAGCCCTGTCCGTGATGACGGAGCGCGCGCGGTTCATGGCGCAACAGCCCGGCTGCGTCTCCATCAACATCCATCGCAGCCTCGATGGCCGCCGCATCGTCAACTACGTGCAGTGGGAAAGCCAAGCCCAGCTGGAAGCGGCGCACAAATCGCCCAACTTCCGCAAGGCGTGGGATCGCTTCGATCATTTGACGCAGGACATCGACCCGCACCTGTACGAGGTCGCCCACGTCATGGAGAGCGCTCGCAGATAAAAACGTCAGATGGCCTGTAAGCCGGGTTCTGTACCCGCGGATGCGGGCGACGACCATTCCTCTGGGACGCCCGTTACCGGACGCCTCGCGCGACCGACCCGGACGGCGACGCGGAAACGCGTGCGGACCGGTTGCCCGGTCCATGCCGTCCCTATTTGGTCTTGCTCCCGGTGGGGTTTGCCATGCCGGTCCCGTTACCGGTCCCGCGGTGCGCTCTTACCGCACCCTTTCACCCTTGCCACGGACCGAAGCCCGTTCGGCGGTCTGCTCTCTGTGGCACTTTCCCTGGGGTCGCCCCCGCCGGTCGTTAACCGGCACCGTGTTTCCGTGGAGCCCGGACTTTCCTCGACGCGGTGGCTTGCGCCGCCTCGCCGCGGCCGTCCAGCCATCTGACGCGACGGTCTGCTACGCCGATCGGACGGCGCCGTCAATCGCGACCGCTTCGGCCTGACGCAGCAGATCCTGCAGCCGCGCCACGGTCTGCGCGTCGGCGACACCATCGACGCGATCCGGCCGGTAGTGCCGCTGGAACGCGGTGATGATATCGGCGAGCGTGACCTCGACGATGTCGGCGATGCCAGTGGCCTCATCGGCATACGCCAGGCGGCCATCCTGCCGCCCGTAGCGATGCGGCGGCGGGTAGCCGAAGCGGCGCAACAGCGCCGGCACGTCTTGCGGCATTGCCTGCGATGCGGTTGCGTTGGACCACAGCCCGATGCCGGCCGCCGCCAGCTCCGGCCAGAAGAACAGCGTGCCCGGATCGTCCTTGCGCTGCGGCGCGATGTCGGAATGCCCCACCACGTTGCGCGGCGGGATGCCGGGATACCGCGTGATGATGTCGCGGCAGAGCGCGATCACGGCCTGGCGCTGGATGGCGGGATAGGCATGGTGGTTGCCGTCGAGGTTAACGATCTCGACGCCGATCGATGTCGCGTTCAGGCTGCGCGCATCGCGCCACCAGGACAGGCCGGCATGCCAGGCAACACGCGCCTCGTCGACCAGCCGGTAGACGTCGCCGTTGGTGTCGACGAGGTAGTGGGCACTGACCTTGCCGAAGCGCAGCAGGTCCAGCGACACATCCAGAGGCTGTGCGGTGTGGTGCAGGACCAGCGTGTCGACGGCGGTGGCCGGATCGCGCGCGGCGTGATTTTGCGACGGCTGCTCGATGAATCGGGCCATGCGCAACACACTAGCTAGTGGTAGCGGGCTTGTCGCGCATCGGGCGCAGCACCACCAGCGCCACGCCGACGATGGTAACGGCGCCGCCGGCGATCTTCTGCACCGTCAGCGGCTCGCCCAGCACCAGGGCGCCGGCCAGCACGCCGAACAGCGGCACCAGCATCTGGAACGGCGCCACCCGCGTCAGCGGATAGCGGTACAGCAGGCGATACCAGGCCCAGTAGGAGATGATCACCATCGGCACGACCTGATAGAGCAGCGCCGCCGCGCCGCGCCAGGAGATGCCCTGCAGGGCGTGCACCTGGCCCTGCTCCAGCACCAGCGAGATCGCAAGGGTCTGCGGCACGATCAGAAGCGATACCCAGCAATTCAGCACGTTCGCCGGCAACGTGCCGATGCGTTTCACGCGCGCATGATAGATCGCAAAGAATGCGCAGCCGAGCACGGGTAGCCCCAGCGCCCAGAAGCGATCGCCGACCGACGGCTCACCCGCAATCAGCAGGACACCGCCGAACGCGATCGCCATGCCGGTCCAGCCGAGCGCGCCCAGGCGCTCGCCGAACCATAGGCGCGCCATCAAGGCGGAGAACACGGCCTGCAGTTGCGTGACCACGGCCATGGTGCCGGCCTCAAGATAGCGCGACGCGGTGAACATCGTCGTGAAGTGCAGCGAGCCCAGGATGAACGACAGCATCAACAGATCGCGCCACCGATCGCGCGGCCAGGGCACGAACGGCACCATCAGCAGGAAGGCAAACGCAAAGCGCAACGTCACGAACAGGATCGGCGGGATCTCCTGCACGCCGACCTTCACGGCGACGAAGTTCAGCCCCCAGATCGCCATGACGACGAGGGCCAGCACGATATCGGACGGCTTCATCCGACTGTGCCGTCGCGTACCGTATCGAGCGCCCTCAGGGTGAGGTTGGTGTGCATGTGCTACCCTGGCGCCGCCGACAGCGGCGCTGTGCCCACGCTGCCCGGTATGCTCATGTCACCGGCTGGGCTTCGGAGCGCTCGATCTTGCGTTCCTTGCGAATGCGATCGTACGCGGCGTTGATGGCTGCCAGCTTGCGGTTGGCCAGCACGATCGCCTCGGGCGGCATGCCTTGGGCGATCAGCCGGTCCGGATGGTGCGCGCGCGCCAGGCGCCGGTACGCCTGGCGTACATCGGCATCGTCGGCATCCGGCATGACGTCGAGGATCGCATAGGGATCATCATGCAACTCGACGCCTGCCGCGGCGGCGACGCGGCGGAAGTGGGCTTCGCCCAGCCCGAAGATCGCCGAGACAGCGCGCAGATAGCCAAGCTCGGCCTCATCGACACGGCCATCGTCGGCGTTGGCGATCAGGAACAGACCGGCCAGCACCTCCTCCAGCACTTCGGGATGCTTGGGAAACAAGCCCGCGACCTGGCGCGCGTAAGCCTCGAAGCCGCTGGTGTCGCGCTTTGCCAGGTCGAAGAAGCGGCCGACATTGTCGACCTCCTCGGGCGGCACGTGAAAGAAGGATCGGAACGCGTCGATCTCACGGCGCGTCACCACGCCGTCGACCTTGGCCATCTTGGCGGCGAGCGCAATGACACCGATGGTGAAGGCGATGTGCTGCGTCGCCGCCGGCCGGTCGCGCTCGGCCACCGCATCGATGGCGCCCGCATCGGTGCGCGTCGCGGTTGCGAGCGGCGCACCATCGTCACGCGGCTCGTCTTCGGCCAGCGCATCGTAGGCGTGGCCGGCCGCGGCACCGAGCAAGGCACCGATCGGTCCGCCAATCATGAGCCCGGCGGCGCCCCCGACGATCTTTCCCCAGACGCTCATCCGCGGACCTCTAGCCGGACGGCTCGACTCTGGCAACGTGCACACTGCCGCGCGGCTGCAGCCTTACAAAAAAATGACGGCGCCGCGTCACAGGAACGGCGCAACGACGGCGACGCAGGCGAGAATGGCCAGCGCCAGCCGGCGAAAGAATGTCTCGCTGGCGAGTGGAAAGAGCCGCTCGCCGACCAGGCCGCCGGCGACGTAGGGCACCGCCAGAATCGCGCCCAGAATCAGCGTGTTCCACGTGATGAGTCCCTGCAGGCCGAGGCCAATCAGCGCCACCAGGTCGACGGCACCGAAATAGACGATGAAGCTGGCGCGCACGGTGGCAGCCGCATCAGCGCCGGCGAGATAATAGAAGGCAACTGTCGGGCCTGCCATGCCACACAGACCATTGAGAAAACCGCTGACGGCGCCCGCGGCCAGTGTCGCCGGCGGTGTCGGCCGCCCGCGGAAGCGCCAGCCGACCGCCAGCAGCAGGACCGCCGCCAGCACGATGCCGGAGATCGCCCAGCGCAGCGGGTCGGGATCCGCCGTCAGCAAGACAAAGACGCCCAGCGGCACCGCCACTGCCGCCGCCAGCAGCAGCAGGCCGATCCGCCGCCAGTCGACCAGGCCGACCGCACCGCGCAGCATGGGCAGTGCAATGCAGAACTCGACCAGCAGGCAGACCGGCACGCCGACGACCGGACCGTAGAGCGCCGAGAACACCGGCGTCAGGATCATGGCGGCGCCAAAGCCGGCAAAACCGCGCACGACACCGGCCAGCAGCGCCACGCTGGCGGCGATCCCGAGAGAGGTCGTCAGAAGGTGATCCATGGTCTCAACGCGTGTGAACGATCCTTAATTCAGCAGAAACAGAAGCTTACAGGTCGTCTTGACAATCTGAGTGCAAGAATTTGCACTATCATGTTTATATTCTTGATTTCGGGACGAAGACATGGCACAAAGTGAGCGACTTGTCAGCGGTTGGGCTGGCAGGGTCTGGACCGGACGCTCTCATGACTCGACCGATTGCGCGAAGGGCTGCCCTCGCCGCGCTGGCAGGTGGCGTTGTGTCGACGGCTGCCGCCGGCTCGGCCCTGGCCCAGCAGGCGGTGCTGCTGTACCCCCGCTCCGCCGGAACCGGTGCCCCTGTGCCTCGGTTCACCGGGCCCACGGTGATACGGCCCGGCCTCACGGGCTCCGCCTACACAAGCCCCGGGATGACGGGGCAGATGGGTTATCGTCGCCTGACCGTCGTTTCCGCGCACACGGGCGAGAAGTTTTCGGATGTCTTTGCGCTGGGCAACCGCCCCAACGTCATCGCCATGGCGCGGCTGAGCCGGTTGATGCGCGACCAGCACAACGGCGCGACCAAGGCCATCGACCCGGCCTTGATCGAGATCCTGGCCCGCATCCAGACTAAGGTTTTGCGGCCCATCCAGATCCTGAGCGGCTATCGCTCGCCCGAAACCAACTACAAGATGTACCTGGCCGACCCGGGGGGTGTGGCCGAGCACAGCTTCCACACGATCGGCAGGGCCGTCGACATCATGGTCGCCGGTGCCTCGGTCGAGGTGCTGGGAAAACTCGCGCGCCAGTGCGGCGCCGGTGGCGTGGGCACCTATAGCTCCGGCTTCATCCATATCGACACCGGCCCCGTCCGCGAGTGGGTCGGCTGAAGATACACACCATTGTCATCGTCATCCCGAGTGCAGCGAGGGATCTAGGAGCGGCCTAGGTCCTCGCTGCGCTGGCCATGGTCCTGCCCCTCTTCGGGCCTTGCTCTGTCGCGACTAACGATATATCGTTTGTTATATCAAACGAGGTATCGCATGGGCGGCCTGGACTGTGGATGGCGCGAGCCTTGGGTCTACGCGATGGGTGGCGGCCGCGGTGGTTATCGGCACGGCCACGGATACGGCGGCTACGGTTTCGGCGGTGGCGGCTTCGGTCGCGGCGGCGGTGGCGGACGTGTCTTCGGACCCGGCGATCTGCGCCTGGTGTTGCTGGCGCTGGTGGCCGAGCAACCCCGCTATGGCTACCAGCTGATCAAGGAGATCGAGCAACGCTTCGGCGGCACGTACGCGCCCAGTCCGGGTTCGGTGTATCCGACGCTGACGCTGCTGGAGGAGACGGGCCAGATCACGACGCGCGACGCGGACGGCCCGAAACGTCTGTTTGAGATCACGGACGAAGGCCGCGCCTACCTGGCCGAGAACCGCGCCGCTGTCGAGGGCGTGCTGCACCGCATGGACGTCGCCGCGCGATCGATGGCCGGCGGCGTCGAGCCCTCGTCCGTCCATCAGGCCGTGCACACGCTTTACGCCGCGGTCCGCTTTCACCGCCGCGGCTGGGACGCGACGGAGACCGAGCGGGTCCGCCGCATCATCGAACGCGCGGCGCAAGAGATCAGTGGAGGCTGAGCGATGAGCGCACCCGCCTATCGTCGTGTGGCGCGACAAGCCGCGGCATCAACCAAGTCCTCGCGCGGCCGGCGTGCCGTGCTGGACGTGCTGCAGCAGGCGAACGATCTGCCCGATGCCATCACCGTGTACGAGCGCGCCCGGCAGATCGACCCGAAACTCTGTCTCGCCTCGGTCTATCGCGCGCTCAAGATGCTTCTGGCGTCGGATGTGGTGCGCCGTCACCAGTTCGCCGGTCGGCGCGCGGTGTGGGAACTGGCGCGCGCCGAGCGCCACGCGCATCTGATCGACGTGCGATCGGGCGAGATCCTGGAACTGCCCGACGCGGACGTGCTGCGCATACACCAGGCGGCCGCCGCGGCGCTCGGCTATCGCCTGATCGACGCAAAGGTCGAGCTCTACGCCGAGCGCCTGAAGCCGTAGTTCCCTTCTCCCTGCGCAGGCGGGGAGAAGGTGCCCGAAGGGCGGATGGGGGGCTTCGCAATATCGAGGCAGATCGCACAAAGACCAGAAACCTCGCCGGATGAGGCGCGGCAAAGCCCCTCATCCGGCGCTGCGCGCCACCTTCTCCCCGCCTGCGCGGGGAGAAGGGTCAAGGGCCGGTCTTCTCCACGTTCCAGAACAGGGTGGCGCTCATCGGCGGCATCCAGCCCTTGGTCTTGTTGCTGTAGGCCAGCACGCCGTACCACTCGCCGAGCGGATAGTGCGTGCCCAGCACCACGGCGCGGGCCTGGATCTCGGCCGCGATCTGCTTGCGCTTCTCGAGATCCGTCTGGCGCGCAAAGTCGGCGCGCATGTCCTCGAGCTGCTTGTCGCACGGCCAGCCCGGGCTTGCCTTCTCGCACGACGCGTTGAGGTTCTGCGAGATCACCGGATCGCTGGAATCGAGCGCGCCCCAGCTGGTGGCGAACGCGTTCCAGCCGCCCTGCGCCGGCGGCTCGCGCCGGTTGCTGCGGCTGACCAAGGTCTGCCAGTCCATCGACTGCATGTCGACCTTGAAGCCGACGCGCTCGAGCTGGGCCTTGGCGACCGGCGCCAGGTTCACCAGGAACGGCAGGTCGGTCGGCCGCAACAGGACCACAGGTGTGCCGTCGTACCCAGCTTCCTTCAAGAGCGCCTGGGCCTTGGCGACATTGCCCTCCATGCGGCCTTCGGTGCCGGCCGTCGTGGCCAGCGGCGTGCCGCAAACGAAGTAGGCCTTGCACAGCTGATAGAGCTTCGGGTTGCCGACCTGGGCATCGAGGAACGGCTTCTGGTCGAGCGCGTAGCCCACCGCTTCGCGGATCTTCGGGTTGTCGAATGGCGGATGCAGCCAGTTGATCCGGAACGTGTACTGGCCGGGATAGGTACCGCGCATCAGAACGATCGACTTGTCGGCTTCGAGCAACGGCATCAGGTCGGGCGGGAACGCTTCGTTGCCGTCGATCTCGCCGGCCAGCATGGCGTTCACCGACACCTGCGGGTCGGGCATCGCGATCCATTCGATGCGATCGACCTTGGCGACCTTGCCGCCGGCCAAACCCGAGGGCGGCTCGGCGCGCGGCTTGTAGTTCGGGTTCTTCACATAGACGACCTTATCGCCCGGCTTCCATTCGTCGGCCTTGAAGATGAATGGACCCGAGCCGGTGGCATCGCGGATCTGCTGGGTGCCCGGCGTGTCGGCGATGCGCTTGGGCATCATGAAGGGCGCCGTGCTACCCGGCTTGGCCAGCGACTCGATGACCAGACCGTAAGGCCCCTTCAAGGTCAGGCGGAACGTCTTGGCATCGACGACCGCGATCTCCTGGCTGTTCTGCACCAGGCGTTGCCCGATGCCGTCGCGCTCGGCCCAGCGCTTGATCGACTGCACGCAGTCTTCGGCCAGCACCGGCTTGCCGTCGTGCCATTGCAAGCCATCGCGCAGGGTGAAGGTGTAGACCAGACCGTCGGGACTGACCGTGTACTTATCAACCATCTGCGGCTGCGGCTTCAGGTTGGCGTCGAGCGCGAACAGCGTGTCGTAGACAAGATAGCCGTGCGTGCGCGCGATCTGCGCCGACACCCAGATCGGATCGATCACCTTGAGATCGGAATGCATGACCATGCGCAGCGTCGATGGCGCCTGGCTCGACGCGGCCAGCGGCCACAGTGCCGCCGCCATGGCCAAGCCGCCGATCACGCTACGGTACAAACGCTTCTGCATCATGAGACTCCCGTCGTCTGGCGTTTTGCTCCCACGCCACACATGACCCTCGTCGGAGCGCCGTAGCAAGTTCCATGCCCGCATGGCCTGCCATGCGTGGTGGTCATCTTTACCGGACGTGCGTCACTTGACGCGCGACAGGGCGAATGGACCGCGCGGCTCCTGCCGCGCTCTTCGGTTTTTGCGGCAGAAACACGAGCGCGCCAGGAGGCGCGCGGTCCGGCTCTCGCTGCCGTGCGTTTTAGAGTTGGCGTCTACGCAGCCTGCGCCAGTGCTTGCGTCAAGTCGGCGATCAGGTCGTCGGGATGCTCGATGCCGATGCTGAGCCGGATGGTGCTGTCCAGCACGCCGCTGCGGTTGCGCACGTCGAGCGGCACGCCCGAATGCGTTGTGGTCGCGGGATGGCTGGCCAGCGACTCGGTGCCGCCCAGGCTCACCGCCAGCTTGAAGATGCGCAGCGCATTGAGGAAGCGGAACGCCTCGGGCTGGCCGCCGACGATATCGATGCTGAAGGTCGAGCCGGCGCCGGTGCACTGCGCATCGTAGATGCGGCGGGCGGCGCTGCCGGGCGGCAGGGCATTGAGCGTGTACACAGCCTTGACGCGCGGATGGCTGCGCAGGAACGCGCCGATCGCCTCGGCGCTCTGGGTCGCGCGCGTCATGCGCAGCGACAGCGTCTCGAGCGACCGCCCCAGCATCCAGCAGGAGTGCGGATCGAGCTGCGTGCCGATGGCGCCGCGCAACAGGCGCACCGGACGCAACCGCTCGGTGCTGCCGATCGCGGCGCCGGCGATCAGATCGCTGTGCCCGCCGACATACTTGGTGAGCGAATAGAGCGAGATGTCGATGCCGTGCGCCAGCGGTTTCTGGAAGATCGGCCCCAGCAAGGTGTTGTCGCAGACGATCACCGGCCGATGGCCCTGGGCGGCCTCGAGGCGGGCGGCGGCGTCGCGGATCAGCACGAAATCGACCAGCGTGTTGAGCGGGTTCGAGGGCGTCTCGATCACGATCACGCTGACGCGGCCCTT
>DATEIF010000250.1:0-3460 GCA_035279205.1 Vineibacter sp. | reverse complement strand
AGCCCGTCATGCCGATGGGCGTCGCGTTCACGATGCCGGCCGCCATCCTGGCGGCGGATGCCGGATCGGCGACGAACGCGCCGTGGGTGATGCCCGACTTCACGATGAGGTCGGCACAGAGCGCCGCGGCGCGGGCCTGCTCCGTGTCGTAGACCAGCAGGCGCTCGACTCCGAGATCCATCAGGGCGAAAGCGACCGCGCGGCCGGCGCCGCCGGCGCCCAGCAGCAGGACCTGCTTGCCCGCGGCCGCGGCGCGTCCCAGCGTTTCCTCGAACGCACGGCGAAAGCCGGAGCGATCCGTGTTGTGGCCGATCAGGCGGTTGCTGGGATCGACGACCACGGTGTTGACGGCGCCGACCTGCTGCGCGCCCGCCGAGACCTCATCGAGAAGCGGGATGACGGCTTCCTTGAACGGATGCGTGATGTTGACGGCAGCGAAGCCCGCGGTGCGGGCGGCCGACAACAACGTCTCGAGCTGGCGGCCCTTGAGCCGGTTGATGTCCATCAGGTGGTAGTGGCCGACGATGCCTGCAGCGGCGAATGCATCCTCGTGCAGCACCGGTGACAGCGAATTGGCGATGTTCGATCCGATCAGGCCGACCAGCATGCTGTTGCGCATCACGCCACCTGCTGCGCCGGCGCCAGCCCACCGCCGAGGAAGAGCTGGGCGATGCGCGGGTCGTTCAGGATATTGACGGCGGTATCCTCGATGCGGGTCTGGCCCTGCTCCAGCACCAGGCCGTAATCCGACATTTCGAGCGCCTGCTTGGCGTTCTGCTCGATCAGCAGGATGGTGACACCCTTGTCGCGCAGCTCCCTGAGAATCGAGAACACCTCTTGGACCATCAGCGGCGACAGCCCGATGGAGGGCTCGTCGATCAGCATCAGCTTGGGGTCGAGCAGCAGACCACGTGCCACTTCCAGGAGCTTCTGCTGGCCGCCCGACAAGGTCGATGCCTGGGCGCTGGCCTTCTCGCGCAGGATCGGGAAGCGCGTCATCATGGCGTCGACGCGATCCGCCAGGCGCGACTGGTCGGGCATCGCCACGCCCCCGAGCTCGATGTTGTGGCGCACCGACAGCTCCGGAAAGATGTTGCGGCCCTGCGGCACGTAGCACATGCCGGCGTCCAGCATCTGCCGCGGCGTGTGGTCGGTGGTATCCTTGCCGTCGAACACCACGCGGCCGGAGCGAACCCCCAGCAGCCCGAAGACCGTCTTGAACATCGTCGACTTGCCCGCCCCGTTGGGGCCGATCACCGTGGTGATGGCGGCGCGGCGGATCGCGGCCGTCGTGCCGTTCAGGATCGTCATCTTGCCGTAGCCGGCGATCACGCTGTCGAGCGTCAGGATGGTGTCGGCGCTCATGGCATCAGTGTCCCAGATACGCTTCGATCACGAGCGGATCCCGCCGCACGGCCTCGGGCGTCCCTTCGGCGATGATCTTGCCCTCGGCCAATACGATAATGCGCGAGCACAGCGACATCACGAATTCCATGTTGTGCTCGATCACCACGAAGGTCGCCCGGGTCTCGCTGTTGATGGCCTGCAGCCGCTCCTTGAGGTTAGCCAGCATCGTGAGGTTGACGCCGCCGGCCGGCTCGTCGAGCAGCACCAGCCGCGGCCCGGCCATGAACGCCATCGCCGCATCGAGCAGCTTCTGCTGGCCATAGGAGAGACCGCCGGCATTCTCCTGGGCCAGGTGACCCAACCGGAAGAACTCGATCATGCGGTCGGCGGCGGCGCCCAGCCCGGCGTCGCGGGCGCCGAACAGCCGGCCCAGGCGCGAACCCTGGTGCTCCTGGCCGGCGAGGATCAGGTTCTCGCGCACCGTGAGCTGCGGGAAGACCTGCAGCAGCTGGAACGTCCGGCTGATGCCCAGCCGGTTCAGCACCGACGGCCGCAGTCCGGTGACGCTCTTGCCGTCGATCTTCACCTCGCCCCGCGTCGGCGTGAGCTGGCCCAGGATGCAGTTGAACAGGGTCGACTTGCCCGAGCCGTTGGGCCCGATGATGCCCAGGATCTCACCCTCATGGACATCGAAGGAGACGCCCTGGACCGCATGCACGCCGCCGAATGACTTGGCGACGTCGCGCACCTCGAGAACCGCGGTCATGGCTTGGCCTCCTCCAACAGAGAGGCTTTCTGATCGGCGAACGGCCGCCGGCGGGGCGTCCACAGGCGCTCGAGCAGACCCAGGATCCCCGTCGGGCAGAAGGCCATCATCACCATGACCAGCACGGCATAGATCAACAGGTAGAAGCCCTCGGCGAAGCGCAGCCATTCCGGCAGCAGCACGGCCACCGCCGCCCCGACGAACGGGCCGGCGAACCGGCCGGCGCCACCGACCACGACCATCAGCATGAAGAGCAATGATGGGCCCAGCGCGAACGGATTGGGGTCGATGAACTCGACCAGCGGCGCGTACAGGCTGCCCGCCAAGCCGCCATAAGCCGACCCGATGGCGAATGCCAGCAGCGTGTAGAGGCGCACGTCGATGCCGAGGCTCTCGGCCCGGATCGGATTCTCGCGCAGCGCCGTGAAGGCGCGCCCCCACGGCGAGCGGATGATCCACCACAGCACGAATGTCAGCGCCGCCGTGATCGCCAGCACGAACCAGTAGAAGTTGACATGGCGGCGCAGCGAGATGCCGAACAGCGACGGCCGGTTGATGTCGGTGAGGCCCATCACGCCGCCGGTCAGCCACTGCTCGTTACGGAAAACCAGCCAGGCCAGCACCGAGAACGCCAGGGTCACGAACGCCAGGTAATGCTTGCGAACCCGCAGTGCCGGAAAGCCCAGCACGATGCCGATCACGAAGGCAGCGGCGCCGGAGGCTGCGAAGGCGGCACCGAACGGCAACCCCGCTTTCACCATCAAGGCCGTGACGTAGGCACCGATGCCCAGGAATGCCGCCTGCGCCAGGGTCTCGAGGCCGGCGTAGCCCACGATCAGGTTGACGCCCATGGCGGCGATGGCCGTCACCAGCCACAGCGTCATGATGTAGGTGCCGTAGCGCTTCAGCCCGGGATAAGGAATCCCGATATCGGTCAGGTCGATGGGCGCCAGGATCAGGACCAGCGCGACGAGCGCCAGGGCGGGCCACGCCAGTTTCGCGGGCATCGTCATACCGCGCGCTCCTCTGCGCGGCCGAGAAGGCCTTGTGGGCGGAAGAGGATGATCAGGACCAGCAGGATCAGCGGCACGGCCTGGCGATACGACGTCGAGACATAGGCCGCGGCGAAATTGTCGACGACGCCGATCAGCAGGCCGCCGACGATCGCGCCGCGGACCTGGTTGAACCCACCGACGATGGCGGCGACGAATGCCGCCAGCCCCAGGCTCTCGCCATTGGAGAACTTCGCCAGATAGATCGGCGAGATCAGGATGGAGGCCATGGCGGCGAGCGCCGCGTTGATGAGAAACGTGTAGAGGATCATCCGCTCCACGGCGACGCCGAGGA
>DATEIF010000249.1:0-3071 GCA_035279205.1 Vineibacter sp. | reverse complement strand
CGCACCTCGATCACCACCGAGCCGGCGGCGCGGCCGACCGCGGTCATGCCCATGGCGCCGAACAGGTAGGGCAGCAGGCCGCCGAGCAGCAGGCCGACCACCACGTACGGGTTCTTCAGCGAGAACTCGACCGCCTTCACGCCCAGCTTGCCCTGCGCGATGAAGTACTCGAGGTCCGACGTGTAAGCGGCGAACAGCACCAGCGCGCCGAGACCGGCCGAGCCGATGGCGTAGCCCTTGGTGACCGCCTTGGTGGTGTTGCCCACGGCGTCGAGCGCGTCGGTGTTCTTGCGCACTTCCTTGGGCAGGCCCGACATCTCGGCGATGCCGCCGGCGTTGTCGGTGACCGGGCCGTAGGCGTCGAGCGCCACCACCATGCCAGCCAGCGCCAGCATCGCGGTCGTGGCGATGGCGATGCCGAACAGGCCGGCCTGCAGGTAGCAGACCACGATGCCGACGCAGATGATCAGCGCCGGCAGCGCCGTGGCTTCCATCGAGACCGCGAGGCCCTGGATCACGTTCGTGCCGTGGCCGGTGACCGACGCCTGTGCCACCGACTTCACCGGCCGGTAGCCCGTGCCGGTGTAGTACTCGGTGACCCACACGATGAGGCCGGTGACCACCAGGCCGACGATGGCGCAGATGAAGAGGTTCATGCCTGTGAAGCTGAGCGTGCCCACCGTCATCGCCGCCTTCATGCCCACGACGTAATCGGTGATCGGCCAGAAGGCGATCGCCGACAGGATAGCCGAGACGATGAAGCCCTTGTACATCGCCCCCATGATGTTGTTGCTCGATCCCAGCTTCACGAAGTACGTGCCGATGATCGAGGTGATGATGCAGACGCCGCCGATGACCAGCGGATACAGCATCAGGCTGGCGGCCTGCGCGTCCTTGAAGAAGATCGAGGCCAGCACCATGGTCGCCACGGTGGTGACAGCGTAGGTCTCGAACAGGTCGGCGGCCATGCCGGCGCAGTCGCCGACGTTGTCACCGACGTTGTCGGCGATCGTGGCCGGGTTGCGCGGGTCGTCCTCGGGGAAGTCCTCTTCCACCTTGCCCACCAGGTCGGCGCCGACGTCGGCGCCCTTGGTGAAGATGCCGCCGCCCAGACGGGCGAAGATCGAGATCAGCGAGGCGCCGAAGCCCAACGCCACCAGCGAGTCGACCACGGTGCGGCTGTCGACCTTGGCGCCGAGCAGGATCAGGTAGTAGACCGCGACGCCCAGCAGCGCGAGGCCGGCCACCAGCATGCCGGTGACGGCGCCGGCCTTGAACGACAGGTCCAGGCCATCAGCCAGGCTCTTCTGCGCCGCGACGGCGGTGCGCACGTTGGCGCGCACCGAGACGTTCATGCCGATGAAGCCGGCGGCACCCGACAGCACCGCGCCGATCAGGAAGCCGATGGCGGCCCACAGGCCCAGCAGCAGCGCCAGCACGACCAGCACCACGACGCCCACGATCGCGATGGTGGTGTACTGCCGCTTCAGGTAGGCGCTGGCGCCCTCCTGCACGGCCAGGGCGATTTCCTGCATGCGCGGGGTGCCGGCGTCCTTGGCCAGCACTGCGCGTCCGGTAACGAGGCCGTAGAGGACGGCGATCACGCCGCATCCGATGACGGCCCAGAGTATCGTCGACATCAGTCTTTCCCGTTGTTTTTCAAGCTTTTAGTGATGGATGATCGCAGGGGACCCCAACGACCGCCGGGCGCGTTTTCCGGAGCCGCAAGGGCGACCTCTCGGCACTCCCCCGGACGCAAGGCGGCCGGAACATGCCAGAAGCCCTCCAACCATGCAACTGCGTCAAGTCGGAGGAAAACTCGATTTCCCGGGCATTTTCAATGGACTGCACGCTGCATTCCAAGCATGGCAGCCGCCCGGACCGCGGTCAGACCGCCGCCGCGCCCGGCCGTAGGCGCAGCCACAGCACGGCCAGCAGCGCGATCGCCACCAGCGGCAGCGCCAGATAGTTGAGCGCATTCCAGCCCCAGGCCTGCTGCAGGATGCCGGCCAGCAGGCTCGAGGTGGCCGTGGTGCCGAAGACCAGGAAGTCGTTCAGCGCCTGGGCCTTGCCGCGCTCCGACGAGCGGTAGGTGGTCGTCACCAGCGTGGTGGCGCCGACGAACAGGAAGTTCCAGCCCATACCCACAAGCAGGAGGCCCAGACGGAAGTTCCAGACATCAATGCCGGCCAGGTCGACAATGGTGGCGGCGATCAGGGTGGCAACGCCCAGCAGCATGATGTTGATCACGCCGAAACGCACGATCAAGTGGCCGGTGAAGAACGCCGGCACGAACATCCCCATGACGTGCCAGAAGATGGTGATCGGCGCCTCGCGGCCGTCGATGCCGCAGGCGACGATGGCCAGCGGCGTCGCCGTCATCAGGAACGACATCACGCCGAACGACACCATCGCCGCCAGCACCGACACCATATAGACCGGCTGGGTGGCGATCTCGGCCATGCTGCGCTGCGGCCCGGCGTTCTGCTCGACCTTCACCTGAGGGAACGCGATCAGGCGCAGCACGCCGAAGGCCAGGACATGCAGGCAGATCAGCCCGAGGTAGGTCGCCAGGAACTGGTGCGGCAGCAGGTCCGGTGTCAGCCGCGCGATCAGTGGCCCGATGATGCCGGCGACGACGCCGCTGGACGTGACGTACGAAATCGCCTTGGCGCGATAATGCGGCGGTGCAAGCTCGGTGGCGGCGAAGCGATAGAGCTGCATGTTGGCGACGGCGTAGCCCATCGCCAGGCCGCCGACGCACAGCAGCGGGAAGCTGCCGAGCCAGATCGCGAGGCTACACAGCCCGCCGCCGACCATGCCGCCCACCGCGCCCAGCCCGAAGCCCACGGCGCGCCCGGCGCGCTGCCCCATCATGGCGGCAGGGAACACGGACAGCATCACGCCCAGGTGCTGCAACGTCACCGGCAGGGTGGTCCAATAGAAGTCCCTGCCCTCCAGCGTCTGTGCCGCCAGCGCCGTGGTCGAGATGATCAGCACGTTGCCGCTCTGCGCCAGGGCCTGGCACACGGCGAGCAGGAACACGTTGCGGATCACGCTGGCGCCGGACC
>DATEIF010000248.1:0-2361 GCA_035279205.1 Vineibacter sp. | reverse complement strand
CAAGGCACTCGGCGCCACCGGGCGCGACGTCTTCACGATCTACCTCACGCAAGTTGTGGTGCTGGCCGGCATCGGCTCGGTGATCGGGCTCGCGTTCGGCGCCGCGCTGCCGTTCGTCGTCGTCGGCCTGTTCGGCAACGTGCTGCCGCTGCCCATGGAGCCGGCGCTGCATTTCGGCGAGCTGCTGCTGTCCTTCATCTATGGCCTTCTCACTGCGCTCGCCTTCGGGCTGTGGCCGCTCGGCCGCGTGCACGACGTGCCGGTCGCGGCGCTGTTCCGCGAAACCGTCGCCAGCGTCTGGCACCGGCCGCGCTGGCGCTACATCGCCCTGATGGCCGCGGTCATCGCCGCTTTGGTCGGCGTTGCGATCGGGCTTGCCTACGACAAGCGCGTCGCCGCCATTTTCGTGGCTTCGTCCGTCGCGGTGTTCGTGCTGCTGCGCGCCATCGCCGCCGGCATGATGGCAGCGGCGCGAAAGCTGCCGCGCAGCCGCTTCACCATGCTGCGGCTTGCGATCTCCAACGTCTACCGGCCCGGCGCGCTGACGCCGTCGGTAGTGCTGTCACTGGGCCTGGGGCTCGCCGTGCTTGTCACCATCACCCAGATCGACGGCAATCTGCGCCGCCAGTTCCTCGCCGCACTGCCGGAACGCGCGCCGTCCTTCTATTTCATCGACATCCCCTCCTCGGAATCCGAGCGCTTTGGCGCGTTCCTCAAGCAAGTTGCGGCCGACTCGACGATCGAGGAAGTGCCGATGTTGCGCGGACGCATCGTCGCCGCGCGCGGCGTCAAGGCGGAGGAACTGAAGCCGTCGCATGACACCGAATGGGTGCTGCAGAGCGACCGCGGCCTGACCTATACCGGAGAGATCCCGAAGGGCTCGAAGATCGTCGAGGGCGAATGGTGGGGCACCGACTATCAGGGCCCGATCCTGGTCTCGATGGAGAAGAAGATAGCCGACGGCTTGAAGCTCAAGATTGGCGACGAGATCGTCGTCAATGTGCTGGGCCGCAACATCCCTGCGAAGATCGCCAATCTCAGAAACATCGACTGGCAGGGGCTCGGCATCAATTTCGTGCTGGTGTTCTCGCCCAACGCCTTCAAGGGCGCCCCGCACAGTCACGTCGCGACCCTGACCGAGGCCCATCCCGATTCAACCGACGACGCAGCGATCATCAAGCAGGTGGCCGATGCCTTCCCGATGGTGACGAGCGTGCGGGTGCGCGAGGCGCTGGAGACCATCGGCACGGTCGTCACCAATCTTGCGCTCGCCATTCGCGGCGCCAGCGCGGTCACCCTGATCTCGGCGATCCTGGTGCTGGGCGGCGCACTTGCGGCCGGCCATCGCCACCGTGTCTACGACGCGGTGATCCTCAAGACACTCGGCGCCACGCGGGTGCGGCTGCTCGGCGCCTACGCGCTGGAATACCTGATGATCGGGTTTGCCACCGCGATCTTCGGCGTGATCGCAGGTTCCGTGGCGGCCTGGCTGATCGTGACGCGGCTGATGACGCTGAGCTTCGTCTGGCAGGCCGGCAGCGCCGCCGCCGTGGTGGCCGCCGCGCTGGTGGTGACGGTTGGGTTGGGACTCGCCGGCACACTGCTGGCGCTCAATCAGAAGCCGGCCACGGTGCTACGGAATTTGTGACAAATTGAAGCGGGCCGCTGGTAGCCCACCGTTCCTCGCCTGCAACTTTGGGGTTAACCTGATTTAAGCCGGATTCCTTGCTGCAGAGCGACATTCAGCCGCGCGTGGAAGCTTGCTTTGAATGTGTTAGTTTCCCACATACCAGCTAAGCCAGAAACACCGTTTGATGACAGGATTTTAATGTCTGCAGGCGATAGGTTTCTGGGATAGATTCCTTCCCGGCGGCGCGAAACACTCGCGGCTTGCCGGGACTAACCAACGGGAATTCGACCATGTCGGACCTAGACCGTAACTATTCTTCCCCCTTCGGCCGGGCCGCCGGACGCGTTGATACCGCGGTCGTCGATGCTGGCCTGCGCGCCTACATGCTGCGCATCTACAACTACATGAGCATCGGCCTTGCCATCACGGGCCTTGCCGCGCTCGGCGTCTATATGGGCGCAGTGACCACCGACCAGGCCGGCGCCGCCGCCCGGTTCGGCAACGCCTACCTCACGCCGTTCGGCTACGCGATGTTCGTCAGCCCGCTGAAGTGGCTGTTCATCCTCGCGCCGCTGGTCATGGTGTTCGTAATCTCGGCCGGCATCAACCGGCTGCGGCCCGCGACCGCCCAGCTCCTGTTCTGGGTGTTCTCGGCGCTGATGGGCCTGTCGCTGTCGTCGATCTTCCTGGTGTACACCCACACCTCGATCGTGCGCGTGTTCTTCATCACC
>DATEIF010000247.1:0-2467 GCA_035279205.1 Vineibacter sp. | reverse complement strand
TCGGCTTCGCCGGTTTCTCGCTCAGCTGGCCGCCGATCTGGGCGATGCTGCAGGAGGGCAGGAAGTCTGCCGACGCGCAGATGTCCATCGCCTGCTGCGGCTCGAGCGCGGAGGTGTCGCGCTCCTTGCTCTCGCCGCCGCCGGCGACCCAGGCGCTTTCCCAGAGCACCGCGAGCAGATGCGTGCCGTCCTGCATCGCCGTGATGGTGCCCGCGCCATACTTGTCCCAGAACATCGCCTTGGTGTCTTTGTGGTTCTTGATCGCGGCCAGATAGTCCCGCAGCATGTCGGCCGGCGGCAGCGCCTCGAAGGTCTTGCGCATCAGATCGATGGTCGCCTTGGCGGCATCGAAGCCGCTGCCGATCCGCTCCGGCGCCTCGACGGCCGGCGTCTTGCGGAGGGCGGTGAGGATGTCCTTGCGATGGGCATTGACCATGCCGTCTTCATAGGCGCTGTGCAGCCCCTGGCCGAGCGGGACGCGCTTGACGTCCGTGGTGCCGTCGCGGTGATGCACGGTGTGGCTGGTGGCCTTTTTCGGATCGCCGTCGTGCAGATAGGAGATGTGCAGCGGCTGGCAGGAATCGCCGATGTAGTGGGTGAGCACGCCGGCGGCGCAGACGAAATTGGCCATCTCGTCGTTCTGCACGAACTCGACCATCTTGTCGAAGATCTGCCAGACCCGGAACGGCAGCAGGCCGCGATGCTCCATCGTGATCGGCTTCTGCTCCAGCAGATCCTCGACGCTGGAGTAGAACTCGTTCCACACCTTCGGGTCGATGTTCTTGGCATCCTTGCACAGCGTCAGCAGGTCGACGCCGTCCTCGTCGCGCACCTGGTCCATGTCGGCGAAATGGTTCGGGCCCTCGAAGTGCCGCGTGTGGCCCTGATGGCCGTGCTTCCAGAAGAAATCCGGCACGTCGGCCATCGGGATGAAGTCGAGATCGCCCATCTTCTTGAAGTCGCTCTTGAGGATGGTGCCGTCGTCATGGCTGATGATGGCGGCGTTGTTGTCCATCAATTCCTTCAGCTTCGGCACGGCCTCGGACAGCGCGCCGCTGACGCGGCTTGCGATGGCAAAATGCCCGACCGCGCCCCAGGTGTCCGGCTGGTCCAGATTCCAGTCTCTGATGACGTCGACATCGAGCCGGTCGCAGATCGTGCTGAGGCAGGTTGCCAGCGCATGGGCATGCGGCTGCTGGCTCAGCGCCGAATACAGTCGGTTGGCGCCCCACTGCAGCGCCAGCGGCCGCGGCTTGTCGCTCGAACCGAGACTGTCGACGCGGCTGGCGCCCTCGCTCGGCTCCAGCAGCCAGAGCGTGCCGGAGTCGCCGGGGACGGTGACGAACGGCGGCGTCGTCGGGGTCTCCTTGGTCGGCGTTCGCGGCCCGATGAAGAAGTCGGAAATGTATTCGAACCCACCCTTCGACTTGTAGCGATAGAACAGCGCCTGGATTTCGCCGCTGATCCACTGGTTCGATGCGGCGCCATAGCCGCGGACGGTGCGGCCGAGCAGCGCCATCGGAAAATTCGCCGATGACAGGTCGACCATCGGGCCCATCACCGAGCCGTCCTGCAGCTTTGCGGTCCAGGCGTTGGCGTCCTTGATGTCGATCAGCCCGGCGTCCATGTTGACGTAGACCGACTTGCCGGGCCAGCTCGGATAGACGTCGGTAAACGGCACGCGCGTTGCCTGGTGCGATGACGAGGTGCCGATCGGCTGCGCGCGGCCGCCGAGCTGCGACGACAGCACTTCGCCGGTCTCGCCGGTGACGTGACGGTTGGTCAGCGCGTAGGCCTTGTGGCCGTCGGTGACGAGGCAGGCGACGGTCGCGAAATGATTGCGGTTCTGCACGTCGACGAACACCGGATGGCCGCTGCCGATATTGTTCAGCGGATGCCGCTTCACGGCCGGCGCCTCCGGGCTCACCGGATCCTTCGGCGCCTCGATCACGCAGACCGGCACGCGCCGCCCGTCCGGCAGATACAGCGTCTTCGGCACCGCCTCGTCGGCATTGTAGCGACGGCCGCTGCCGAACTCGGTGGCCGCGATCCAGTCGTCGACGAACACCAGCACGGCCGGCCAGGAATAGGACCGCACCTCCGAATTGGTCAGCGTGCGCACGCCGTCGCCGCGAACGATCGGGATGACGCCGGGCGGCGTGTCCTCCTTGCGGATCCGGTAGTAGCCGATCGCGGTCGCCAGCACCTTGGGATGCCGCATCAGATGCACATGGTACTGCTCGCGCGCGTCGAGCAGATCGAGCATCGAGAGCGCGTCGTATTCGGAACGCTCGGGCGAGTGGGCGCGGCTGGCGGGAGGGGCGGCGGCCGGTGCTGCGGCCTTGGCTGCGACGGTGGTGCTAGGGGGCATGACACTCTCCCAACGGGCAATGAAAATGCGCGGCGGGATTTGACATCACGCCGCACAACAGGAGTGTGACGCGGGCTACAAAATGCGAAAAATGAT
>DATEIF010000246.1:0-2983 GCA_035279205.1 Vineibacter sp. | reverse complement strand
CGAGCCGATCGCTGATGTCGAGTGCGATGACGCCGGTGGGCGCGTCGGCTGCGAACGCGCGATCGCGTTCGGTGGCGAAGCTGACGGCCGGCACCGGCGGCAGCTTCTCGCGGAAGCTGTTGGTCGGCGTGAGATACCGGCTGCGCGCGGCATAGACAGTGTCCGGCATGGCCATGTCCTTTCTGCCTGGGAGCGCGGGCCTCCGGCCCGCATCTCCGGCGAAAGCTGTGCTTTCGCCTGTGCGCGAAGCGCCGAGAGAAGAGCGGGCGGGACGCCCGCGCTCCCAGGTGCACACCCTACGGCAA
This sequence comes from Vineibacter sp., assembly GCA_035279205.1. Classification (GTDB taxonomy): domain Bacteria; phylum Pseudomonadota; class Alphaproteobacteria; order Reyranellales; family Reyranellaceae; genus Vineibacter. The sequence goes on along the minus strand of DATEIF010000246.1, from coordinate 2,678 downwards.
CGGCGTCGGGTCCAGAAAGCGGCGCACGACGTTTTCCATCAGGCGCGACACGTTGTTGTCGTAGCGATTGTGCGACAGCGCCGTGACCCAGGCGATCGAGCCGGTCGAGAACACGCCGCCGCCGTTGGCGGTGGGGAAGTAGACCAGGTCGGCGCGCACGCGCGCGTTCTGTTCGCCGTCGAGCCCGCGATGGAAAGTGCGAAACTCCTCGGGCGCCGGCATGCCGCCGTAGCCGATGCGATCGGCACTGGCCACCAGCATCAGGCCGGGCGGCGAGCCCAGGGTGGCATCGGCGCGGTCGATCTCCAGCCCGGCGGCACCGCCGTTGCGGGCGCCGAAATTGCCGATCATCTCGTCGGCGCCAATGCCTTCGAACATCCACGCCACCTTCGAATCGTGGCTGGCCGGCAGGCGCCGGTAGCCGGCCGAGCGGTCGAACACCTGCGCATCGAAGCCGACACCCACGAGGCGCTGCGGTGCGCGCCCGTTGGTGCGCCACAGGCCGCCCGCCTCGCCGGTAAAGGCGAGATGCGCCTCGCCGGCTTCGCCTTCCCAGGTGCGCACGCCGGTAACGTCCCGGCGCACCTCGATGGTGCTGGCAAGCTCGCGATGGAAGGCGATTCGCCAGTAGAAGCCGTTGCCGCCGAGATACATGTGCCGCCCGCCCGACCGCTGGTAGGCGTCGAGCGCGTCCCACATCTCGCGCGAATAGTATTCGGGGTGCGACAGCGTCATCACGCAGCGATAGGGCCGCAGTGCCGCCAGACCGTCGCGATGCAGGTCCTCGTCGGTCACCACGTCGTAGACGATGCCCTTCTCTTCCAGCCAGTCGATCAGGTGCGTGTCGTTACCGTAGTTGAACGTGTTGCAGCGCGGCCGCATGTTGAGGATCGGCCGCTTGGCGGAACTGACGCGCCAGCCGCTGCCGTCGGCGTGGGTGTCATAGGTCGATGGCGCCAGCTCACGATGCGCCTGCAGGTAGACGTCGTCTCGCGACAGGACCATCAGGCCCTCGAGCATGGACTCGGCGTGCACCTGGTCCAGGCGTAGGACGCCGTTGGCGTAGGCGAGATAGGTCGCGATCGGCACGATGATCGCGAGCTTCGCTGCCGGTCGCGTGCGCGGCGAGCGCACGAAGAAGCCGATGTAGCTCTCGACCGGATCGCCGTCGGATGGCGTCGCCGTGAGCCGCGCGGCGTAGTAGCCGGCGGGCCAGTCGGACGGCACATCCAACGTGAAATCGGACGACCAGCCGCAGTCCGCCATGTCGTCGGCACAGAAATGAATGGCGCCGTACTGCGCCGGCAGCGCGCGCCAGTCACTGGCCGTGCCGTCCCAGTTGGCACCGGTGACACCGCGCGCAGGCACCTGCACCAGGCGCGCATGCAGGCGGTTGGCGGAGCGGTCGTGGGCCACCAAGCCCGGGATGTCGACGGAGAAATCCCACGCCGCGACCAGGTTCGGATCGCCGGGCGCCGGGCTGATGCTTTCGCACAGGGCGCGCATCGCGGCCGTATCAAGCGCGCCTCGGCAGAGTCGCGGACGGTCGATCTTGCCGTCGAAGTGCGCCGCCGTCAGCGGCGTCGCCAGCGCCTCGCCGGTGCAGTGCGCGGCAAGGACCAGCGGCACGTCGGCAGGCCACGCCAGGCCGCCAGGCGCCTTCGCCTGGCCGGATGACGAGCGATCGCGCCCGGCCTGCGGGTCGAGGCTGATCTGCTCGACGGCCAGCGTGCCGGATTGCGAATCATAGCGGCCGCAGACAAATAGCCACTCGCGCCCCAACACCGGCTGGCTGCCGCGTGCCGTACTCACGCTGCCCTTGCCGTCACCGACCACCAGCTCGAGATGGCCGCCGGCATCCAGGCCCAGGCGCCAGCCCGACTGCGTATCGTCGCGCCAGCGCGAGATGATGGTCTGCGCCGCGGCGCCCGGCCGGGTCGGCCACAGAAAGCAGCCGATAGTGAAACTGGCGATGTCACGCAACACGGCGCGGTCGGCCACGACTGCACATGAACCGGGCCGGATCGGCTGGTGGCGCACGGCGCGCGGGCCGTCTACGCCTGATGCCATTGGCACCAGCTTGAGGCCGGGGCCGGACGGGTCGGGATCGCCGCAGCGCACGCGCATCAAGGTCACATCGACCTGCTGCAGGGTGGCGCTGGAGAGATGGAAGGCCACCTTGCCGCCGGGCTCGACGGTCAGAGGCGAGGCGTAGCCGAGAACGGACGTCGTATCGATACCGCCGAGTTTCATGTCAGTCCTCGATCGCCTGGCCGGTCAGCGCTTCCCAGCGCAGCTTGAAGACATCCCACTCGGCCGCGGCCAGCGAGTCGTAGGTCTTGTTGTGCATCAGCTCGATCGGCACGCCGCGCTCGCCCGGCAGCCGGCCCAGCACCCAGCGCCGGCCGGGATCCACGGTCACCAGCACGTAGCGGCCGCCTGGTGACTCCCAGCGCATGCGATGCAGCACCATCTGCAGCTCGCGGCTGTGCGGCCCCCTGGGCGCACGGCGGAATTCCTCGACGAGATCGCGCCGCGTGGCGTCGATCGGATAATGAGCCGCATCAGGATCGTTGTTCAGCATGCGCACGCCGCCCCGTCCTCGTTGGGCGCGCATCGTAGGAAATCACTGCGGTGTACGCATCGTCCAAGCGCGACTGGGCTCCCTGCGCAAAAAT
>DATEIF010000245.1:0-2743 GCA_035279205.1 Vineibacter sp. | reverse complement strand
CGACTCGAAGTCACGCGCATCGGACAGCACGATCGACCGTTCCTTGGCCGCATCGACGATCGCTGCAGCCAACGGATGCTCGCTTGCAGCTTCCAGGCTGGCGGCCAAACGCAGCAGTTCCGCCTCATCGATGCCCTGTGCGGCGCGGATCGCGGTCACCCGAGGCTTGCCCTCGGTCAACGTGCCGGTCTTGTCGACGACGATGGTGTCGACCTTCTCCAGCCGCTCGAGTGCTTCGGCATTCTTGATCAGGACGCCGGCACCGGCACCGCGTCCGACACCCACCATGATCGACATCGGCGTGGCCAGCCCCAGCGCGCAGGGACAGGCGATGATCAACACGCTCACGGCGGCGACCAGTGCATACCCCATCGCGGGCGACGGTCCCCAGATCGACCAGGCGGCAAACGCCAGCACGGCAACGGCGATCACCGCCGGAACGAACCAGGCCGCGACCGAGTCGGCAAGGCGCTGAATCGGCGCACGCGAGCGCTGCGCCTGGGCGACCATCTGCACGATCTGCGCCAGCATGGTGTCGCGGCCGACTTTTTCGGCCCGCATCACGAAAGCGCCCTGGCCGTTCAGCGTGCCGCCGATAACCTGGGCACCCGCCTCCTTGCGTACCGGCATCGGCTCGCCCGTAACCATCGATTCATCGACGTTCGAGCCCCCGTCGATCACGACGCCGTCGAGCGGCACCTTGTCGCCGGGGCGCACGCGCAGGCGTTCACCGACCTTGATCTGGTCGAGGGCAACGTCCTCCTCACTGCCGTCATCGTTGAAGCGCCGCGCCGTGGCCGGCGCCAGCCGCAACAGCGCCTTGATGGCGCCTGAGGTCTGCTCGCGCGCCCGCAATTCCAGCACCTGTCCCACCAGCACCAGGACGGTGATCACGGCGGCGGCCTCGAAATAGACGGCGACGGATCCGCCTTGGCCGCGGAACGCAGCCGGAAAGACACCGGGCGCAGCCGTCGCGACGACGCTGTAAAGCCACGCCACCCCGGTGCCCATGGCGATCAGTGTGAACATGTTGAGCGATCGGGCGACCACCGATCGCCAGCCACGGACGAAGAACGGCCAGCCGGCCCACAGCACCACCGGCGTGGCCAGCACCAGTTGGATCCAGCTCGAGATCCGCGGGTCGATCAGATGCGCCAGCCCGAGCAGGTGGCCACCCATCTCGAGGACGACAACGGGGATCGCGAGCGCACCGCCGATCCACAGCCGGCGTCGCATGTCGATCAGCTCTTCGCCCGGCCCCTCCTCGAGGCTGACGCGCTCTGGCTCCAGCGCCATGCCACAGATCGGGCAGCTTCCGGGGCCGACCTGACGAACCTGCGGGTGCATGGGGCAGGTGTAGATCGTGCCCGGCGGCACATCGGCCGTCGCCGCTTCAGCGCCGTGCCGATGCGCACCATGATCATGGTGCGCATCGTCGTGCGTGTGAGCGTGCTTCATGCGCGCCTCATGAGATCAGGCAGCGACTCGCCGTGTCTCGTAGCCCGCGGCGCGGATCGCCTCGGCAATGCGCGTTTCTTCCACGCCGCTGTGGATTGTCACCTCCTTCGCCGGGAGGTTGACGCTGAGCGTGGCTTGCGGATCAACGCCTTTCACAGCCTTCTCGATCGTCGCGGCGCAGTGGCCGCAGGTCATCGTCGGTACGGTGTAGCGATGCATCTTCATCTTCCATGAGAACTAACGACGTGACGAAGATGGGGCTTCCCACCATGGGAAGGTCAAGCCTTGGCGGCTCACGATCCCGGTGCGTCGTCGCGTCTCATCCGCCGGCTATCAGCATCCTTGCATTCAGAAGGAAATACCCCTACACAACCCGCGGTCATTGGGGAGTAGCCGACCTCTTCGAGAGGGGCTTGCGTCAACAGACTTGGCGGCCGCGAGGTTGCCATGGCGCGAGCGGCGGATGCCGGAAACGGCAGAGCTTGGCGAGACCTTTGGCATCGGTATCCGACACCCGGGCTGGGCGGCGGATGCTGGTGTCCATTGTGTCTCACCCGCGCTCGGCCCCGGACTCTGTCATGTACGCCTTCCTCACCTCGACGGGTGTCGTCGCCATCTCCGAGATCGGCGACAAGACCCAACTGCTGGCGCTGGTGCTGGCCTGCCGGTTCCGCCAGCCGATCCCGATCATCCTCGGCATCTTCGTGGCGACCGTTGCCAACCACGCGCTCGCCGCACTGGCCGGCGGGTGGGTCGCCACGGCGCTCGATCCCACCATCCTGCGCTGGGTGCTGGGCGCCCTCTTCCTGGCGATCGCGGTGTGGGCACTGTTCCCGGACAAGCTCGACGATGGCGGCAGCAACAGCGCCTATGCCGGCGGCGCCTTCATCGCCACCACCATCGCCTTCTTCCTGGCCGAGATCGGCGACAAGACGCAGATCGCCACCGCGGCGCTGGCGGCGCAGTTCGCCTCGTTGCTGCCGGTCGTGATCGGCACCACGCTCGGCATGATGATCGCCGACGTGCCCGCCGTCCTGATCGCCGACCGCTTCGCGCACCGCATCAACCTGAAGTACGTGCGCTGGGCGGCCGCCGCGATCTTCGCCACGCTCGGCGTTCTGGCGCTGTCGGGCATGGAGATCATGTGAATACATTTTCCTCCCCACGCAGTGGGGAGGTGGCCGAAGGCCGGAGGGGGAGCCGACGTGGTCTCTCAGTCGCAAACACCACGTCGGCTCCCGTCCGCCCCTTCGGGGCACCTCCCCACTGCGTGGGGAGGAAAATG
>DATEIF010000244.1:0-3030 GCA_035279205.1 Vineibacter sp. | reverse complement strand
CATGATGCCGCCGAAGGCGCGGAACACCGGGAAGCCGAGATTGCCGGGCTCGAAATAGCGCTTCTCCAGATGCTGGAACTTGCGCTGCGGCTCATGCTCGGCGTGGCCCGGCAGATGCACCTTGCGGTACTTGCCCGCGATACGGCCGTCGCGCTCGACCAGGATCGAGGTGTTGAAATGCCGGATGCGGCCATCTTCATGCGCGAGCTCGGCATAGCCCAGGCAGAAGCCCAGCCCCAGCCGCTTGGCCTCGGTGAACAGCGGCGCCGTCTGGTTGCCCGGCATCTCGCGCTCGAAGAAGGCGTCGATCTCGGCCTGGTCTTCCATCCACCAGCGCGGGAAGAACGTGGTGAGCGCCAGTTCGGGGAACACCACCAGCTCGCAGCCCATGCGGCTGGCTTCGCGCAGATGCGCGATCAGGCGTTCGACGACGTCGCGCCTTGTGTGGCGGCGGTCGATCGGTCCCAGCTGCGCGGCACCGACGGTGAGATAACGCGGCATGATCAATCCTCGGCAAGTTCCAGCATGACATCGAGCAGCACGGCGGCGCCGGCCTCGAGGTCGGCCGGCGTGGTGTATTCGGCGACGTTGTGGCTGAGCCCCTTCACGCTCGGTACAAAAATCATGCCTGTGGGGCAGAGCCGCGCCATCATCTGCGCATCATGGCCGGCGCCCGAGGGCAGGCGCAGGGTCGTGCGTCCGTGCGCCTGCGCGATGCGCTCGACGCGATCGACCATCGCGGTGTCGAACACGACCGGCTCGAAGCGCGCCAGCCGGCGCCGCTCGACGGTGACGCCCTCGGCCGCGGCGATGTCGTCGATGAAAGCGAAGACGCGGCGCTCGGCCGCCTGCAGCAACGCCTCGTCGGTGTTGCGCAGGTCGACGGTGAAGCGCGCGTGGTTGGCGATCACGTTGATCAGGTTGGGCCGCAGCTCGTTCACGCCGACGGTGCCGACCTGGGCGCCGCCCATGTCGCGCGTGACCTGGCGCACGAACGCCGCCGTCGCGGCGGCGACATAGCCGGCGTCATGGCGCAGGCGCATCGGCGTGGTGCCGGCATGCGCCGACACGCCGGTGACGACGAACGCGTGCCAGGAGATGCCCTGCACGCCGGTGACGGCGCCGATCGTGATGCCGGCGTCTTCCAGCACGGGGCCCTGCTCGATATGCAGCTCGACGAAGGCACGTGGACGGATCGCGCCTGTCGGTGCCGGGCCGCGATAGCCGATGCGCTCCAGCTCATCGCCCAGGCGCACACCCGACGTATCGGTGGCGGCATAGGCTTCCTGCAGAGTGAGCCCGCCGGCATGCACCAGGCTGCCCATCATGTCGGGCTGGAAGCGGGCACCTTCCTCGTTGGTGAAAAAGGCGACGCACAGCGGATGGCGTGTCCGCACACCGGCCGCATCGAGCGCGCGGCACACCTCCAGCCCGGCCAGCACGCCGTAGTTGCCGTCGAAGCGACCACCGGTGCGCACGGTGTCGATGTGCGAGCCGGTCATCACCGGTGGTCCATCCTGGCGTCCACGGCGGACGCCGAAAACGTTGCCGATAGCGTCCACGGCAACGGCCAGGTCCAGGTCGCGCATCCAGGAGACGACGAGGTCGCGCCCCTGTCTGTCCTCGTCGGTCAGGGCCAGGCGGGCACAGCCGCCGCCGTCGATGGCGCCGATGCGGGCCAGCTCGGCCAGCCGCGCGTGCAGGTGGCTGCCGTCGATGGTTGGCGTTGTTGTCATGGGGCTGACGCTATCGATGCCGCCAAGACGACGCAACTGTCGGGCCGCAGGACCGAGGGAAACCAGCTCAGCTTCACGATCACACGCTGGGGGCGCGCCACTCCGTGGCGCGTCATGATTCGGCGCCACGCGCCGACGTGCCACGGAGTGGCGCGCTCCCAGCGTCGGTTGGTGCCGCCGTGCGCCATGCAACCATCTTCGCCTTGCCGGCGACCGGACCGCAGGCCATAAGCGGCGCATGAAGCGTGATTTTCCGAATCAGCCACTACAGTTCCAGGAATATGCGCCCGACGCGATGCGCCAGCGCGCCCGGGCCTTCGCCGACGATCTCACGCGCCGGCGCACGGTGCGCGATTTCAGCGACCGGCCGGTGCCGCGCGAGATCATCGAGGTGGCCATCGAAACGGCGCGTCATGCGCCCAGCGGCGCCAACCACCAGCCCTGGCACTTCGTGGCGGTATCCGATCCGGGCATGAAACGCCGGATCCGGGCTGCCGCCGAAGCCGAGGAGAAGGCGTTCTACGGCGGTCGCGCGTCGGAAGAGTGGCTGGAAGCGCTCAAGCCGCTGGGCACCGACTGGGACAAGCCGTTCCTGGAGATCGCGCCGTGGCTGATCGTCGTGTTCGCCGAGCAGTGGGGGCACTGGCCCGACGGTCGGCGGCGCAAGAACTATTACGTGCCGGAGTCCACCGGCATCGCCGCCGGCTTTCTGCTGGCGTGTCTGCACCACGCCGGGCTGGCGACGCTGACCCATACGCCCAACCCGATGAGCTTTTTGAGCGAGAATCTCGGCCGGCCCAAGAACGAGAAGCCGATCATGATCGTGGTCACGGGCTACCCGGCACCCGATGCCGTCGTGCCCACCCACGCGGTGCAGAAGAAGCCGATGCGCGACGTGGTGACGTTCCTGTGAGCGTCATCGTGGGCCGATGAGCAAGAACGCCTTCATCGTTGTCGTCGGGCTGGCGATGCTGGCGTCGGCCATCGCCGTCTACTACCTCTATGGCGCCATTCCCGGCGTGATCGTGCTGGTCGCCAATTCCTTCCTGCTGCGCTGGATCCGGCACAACGTGAAGTAAGGACTACGGCGTGCCGGTCGGCTTCATGGTCTTGGCCTGAGCCACCGAGACGTCGTCGAACACCCCCGAATCGATGGTCCCCGTGACGGTCAGTCCGTGCGCGGCCTGGAACTCGCGCACGGCGGTGACGGTGCGCGGACCAACGACGCCGTCGGCCGGGCCAGGATTGAAACCGAGCGCGCGCAGCCGGCCCTGAAGCTGGGCGACCTCGATGC
>DATEIF010000243.1:0-2740 GCA_035279205.1 Vineibacter sp. | reverse complement strand
CCTGCGCGATGCCGCGGGCGAGCCAGTGCTCAAGCAGATATGCGCCTACATCGCTGCCGACGAGTTGCGGCACTACAAGCTCTTCTATACCCACATGCGGCGCTGGCTCGAACGCGAACATCTCGGGCGCTGGGGCCGACTGCGGATCGGTCTGGCGCGTATCCACGAGAGTGAGGACGACGAGCTGGCTTACGCCTATTTCGCGGTCAATGCCGCGGCGGACGACGTATACGAGCGCAGCGTCTACGCCGGCGCCTATGCGCGGCGCGCGTACGCCGTCTATCGCCCCGGTCATGTCCAGCGCGGCGTTGCCATGGTGCTGAAGGCGGCCGGCGTGGATGCCACAGGGCGCCTCAATGACTGGCTGACGCGCTTCGCCGTGGGTTTTATGCGCTGGCGTAGCCAGCGGCTAGCACGGGCCGGCGCTTAGTTCGCACCGGGTCTGACCATATCTTGATCACAGCGGGGGCTCACGCACACCATTGCGCGAGCTTTTTGGGGCCGCCCTTGTCCGGCCATAAAGCGGCGGCTATCGTGCCGGCGTAGCGGCTTTTGCGCACTCTCGGTTTCGGAAAGAGTCATGAAATTCATGCGCCATCCGGCCCTTGCGGCCGTGCTTTCCCTCTCGTTCGTGGCTGCGCCGGCAATGGCGTGGGCGCAGGACAAGGCCCCTGACAAGGACAAACCCAAGACCGACAAGAGCGAGCTCTATCAGCAGCTCAATCTGTTCGGCGACGTTCTCGAACGCATCCGCAACGACTATGTCGAGCCGCCCAAGGAGACCGATCTGATCGAGGCGGCGATCAACGGCATGCTGGCGTCGCTCGATCCGCACAGCTCGTACATGAACCCCAAGCAGTTCCGCGACATGCAGGTGCAGACTCGCGGCGAGTTCGGCGGCCTGGGCATCGAGGTCACGATGGACAACGGCCTGGTGAAGGTCGTGGCGCCGATCGACGACACGCCGGCCGCCAAGGCCGGGCTGCAGTCGGGTGATCTGATCGTTACGCTCGACGATCAGCCGGTCATGGGGCTGACCCTGCAGGAAGCCGTCGAGAAGATGCGCGGCAAGGTCGACACCAAGATCAAGATCGGTGTGCGCCGGCAGGGCAAGGATCCGTTCGATGTCACGCTGACACGCGCGATCATCAAGATCCAGTCGGTGAAGTCACGCGTCGAGGGTGGCGATATCGGCTACGTCCGCATCACCTCGTTCACCGAGCAGACCGCGGCCGGACTGAATGCCGCGCTTGAGAAATTCAAGAAGGACCTCGGGCCGAAGTGGAAGGGCGTCGTCCTCGATCTGCGCAACAACCCGGGCGGCTTGCTCGATCAGTCGATCGCCGTCAGCGACGCCTTCCTCGACAAGGGCGAGATCGTCTCGACACGCTCGCGCAAGGCCGAGGACGTGCAGCGCTGGAACGCCAAACCGGGTGATCTGGCCGAAGGCCGGCCGATCGTGATCCTGGTCAACGGCGGTTCGGCGTCGGCGTCGGAGATCGTCGCCGGTGCTCTGCAGGATCATAAGCGCGCCATCGTGCTGGGCACGCGCAGCTTCGGCAAAGGCTCGGTGCAGACCATCATGCCGGTGACCGGCGGCGGCGCCATGCGCCTGACCACGGCGCTGTACTTCACGCCATCGGGCCGCTCGATCCAGAAGGAAGGCATCAAGCCCGATATCGAGGTCGAGCAGGCCAAGGTCGAGCCGATCAAGCCGGCCGACCGCACGCGCGAGGAAAACCTGCGCGGCTCAATCACCAATCCCAACAACCGCAAGGATGGCACGCAGCCCAAGGACGGCAGCAAGGCACCGTCGCCCGACTCGTCCAAGCCTGAGGGTACGCCGCCAGCCGAGTCGAAGGATACCGCGCCGCAGGATCCCAATGAACCTGCCGCCCAGGCCGCCAACGACTATCAGCTCCAGCGTGCCATGGACCTGATCCGCGGCATTACGCTGTACAGTCAGCGCGGCAACTGAGCCGGAACGGCACCGCGGGGCTGTCGGCGGCATACAGGGTTACGCCGGCAGCCCGTCCACGCTTTTGCTATGGTACGTTGCTGCTGGCTGGGCAGCAGGTGTAGCGGAGCGTTGGCATGACCATGGAAGACCCCTCGACGCGCCGAGGCGTGCCCGCGAACAGGGTGTCGCCGCCGAAAAGCAGGCGCGGTCTCTACCTCGTCTGCGGGGCCGGCGTGCTTGTGCTGGGTGCCGCCCTGGCCTTTGCCCGCGACCGTGATGCCCTCTGGCAGGGAGTGACGGGCGGTGCGGGGCGTCCGCTGACGGCGACGCTGACGATCCCGCCAGCCGTCGATGGCGCCCCACCGGCACCTGTCCAGCCGGCGTCAGTGCCGCCAGCCTCCACCACCGCCACGCCGGCGCCTGCCGCTACGCCGACGTCCCCGGCCGGACCTGCTTCACCCACGACGACGGCGCAGGCACCCGATACGAAGCCGGCACCTGCATCGCCCCCGGCGATCGCTGCACCCTCTGCATCGCCTGCGCCTCCGCCGCCTGCTGCCGATACCAAACCGGCCCCTTCGGCACCGGTCTCTCCGCCGGTCGTGACGGACAGCCAGCCGACGCCGACCGCGACCGACACCAAACCGGCCCCTGCCGGTGCCCCGCCGGCGACCGCAGGCCCGACACCGCCGACGGTGTCGCCACCGCCACCTGCCGCGGCGGACACCAAGCCGTCGCCGATGGTGACACCGCCGGCCCCCTCGAGCCCGGCGCCGGCGG
>DATEIF010000242.1:0-9262 GCA_035279205.1 Vineibacter sp. | reverse complement strand
GCGCGCTCAACGGCCTGGTGCAAACCCTGCTACGCGTGACAGCCCCTGGCGTACCTGATCTGTATCAGGGTACCGAGCTGTGGGACTTCAGCCTGGTCGACCCCGACAACCGCCGGCCGGTCGACTTCGATGCCCGGCGGGCATTGCTGGCGCGCGGCATGACGTGCGCCGACCTGCTCGCCACCTGGCGCGATGGCGCCATCAAGCAGCGCCTGATCGCTGACCTGCTCGATCTGCGCCGCCGACGGCCGGTCCTGTTCGCCGAGGGGAGCTACAGTCCACTGCGCGCGGACGGACCCCGTGGCGCCCACGTCTTGGCGTTTGCCCGCCAGCATGGCGCTGACGCCGTCATCGTGATGGCGAGCCGGTTGCCCTTGCGTCTGCAACCGGATTTCAACAGGCCCCTCATCGAGCCGACCTTGTGGCAGGGCACCTCGATCGGCCTGCCACAATCGCTGCGATCGACCCGCTGGCGCAATGTCCTTCGCGGCGAGGATCCGCGCCCGGACGCTGAACGCCTCGCGATGCAGGATGTCCTCGCCACCCTGCCGGTCGCGGTTCTCGAGACGGTCCCCTGAACGGGCGCACCCTCAGTATCGCGCGATCACTTTCTCGGCGAAGTCGCGCAGGTTGCGGCGCGCGGTGGCCATCGCCGGCAGCAACGTGATCTCCGTCAATCCCATCGCCTCGCGCTCGCGCAGCATGGCGATGATCTCATCGGGCGTGCCGACCAGGCCACCAGTCGAGCGGATCAGATCCTCGGTGATGAAACGCCGCTCCTCCGGCGGCAGGAAGGCACAGTGTCCGCGGTGAATCTGCTGGTAGCGCTTGCGCGCCGGCGTTTCCAGCTTCTCGGTGAAGTCCAGATACTCGGCCCACAGGTCACGACAACGACCGGCGACAGTGCTGGTGTCGCCGTTCATCTGGTAGAGTTCCCACCAGTAATGCAGCGTGGCGGCAGCCATCGGACCGATCTCGTCGATGACGCGATCCGATGTCATCTTCTCGCCGGGCTGCAGCACACAGGCATAGCCCAGCGACGCGGTATGGAAGTTCGCTGGCAACGTGCGATTGACCGCGGCGGCACCCGCCTGCATCACCTCCATGCTCTTCTGCAGCCGCGCCTTGGTCTGGTTGTGCGAGCACACCCGGCCATCGCCGTAGGCTCCTGCCGCCTTCAGTGCCAACGGGCCGTCGGCGGCGACGTAGATCGGCACCGGCTCGGCGACATTGATGAAGCCGTCCTTGGGGTGCAGGAAGCGAATGTCGGTGCTCTCATCGCCCAGCGCGTAGTCGACTTCCTCGCCATGCAGGAGCGCGCGCAGCACCCGCAGGTAGTCGCGAAACGCCCCGGCTTTCATCGGATCCTTGCCCATGACGCGCATCGCGGTATGGCCGGTGCCGATGCCCAGGAACGTACGGCCGGGGGCCAGCTGGTTGATGGTGGCAATCGAATGCGCGGTGACCGGCGCCAGCCGCGTCGGTGCGACCGCAACGCCGGTGCCCAGCCGGATGCGCGACGTGTGCTCGGCCGCCAGCGCCAGCACCGCATAGGCGTCGGAATAGATCATCTGCGAATCGGCCGCCCAGGCGCAGTCGTAGCCCATCTCCTCCAACTCGACGAACAGTCGCCAGTCCGATATCCGCGGTACGATCGTGACGCCGAATTTCATGCTCCAGTCTCCTTCGTTCCCAGACGTTGTTTTGCATCCGCGCGCAGGTCGGCCTTCCGGATCTTGCCCGATTCAGTCATCGGGAAGCTGTCGAGAAAGATCACGTGCCGCGGCACCTTGAAGCTCGCCACCTTGCCGCGGCAGTGGGCAATGACGGCGTCCGCGTCGATATGGACACCGGGCGCGCAGGCGACATATGCCACGGGCACTTCGCCCAGCCGCGCGTCCGGCAGCCCGACCACCGCGACCTGATGGATCGCCGGATGCTCGAGCAGGAGCCCTTCGGTTTCCATCGGATCGACATTCTCGCCGCCGACCTTGAGCATGTCCTTGGTGCGGCCCAGGAAGCGGATATAGCCGTCCTCGAGCCACACCGCGGCATCGCCCGTGCGCAACCAGCCATCCTCGGCGAAGGTGGCGGCGGTCTCCGCCGGCTTCTTGTAGTATTCGCGCATGACGCTGTCGCCGCGCACCTGCAGCTCGCCTGGAACGCCCACACCGGCATCGGCGCCGGTGTCGCTGTCGATCACGCGCACCTCGTAGCCCAGGCCGGGATAGCCCGACGTCTCGCAACGGTGCGTCTCGTCGTCGTCAAGCGCGCACAGCGTGACGCCAAGCCACGTCTCGGTCATGCCGAAGCCCGCCAGGTTCTTGAGCGGTGCCAGCACCCTGGCGCCGCGACGGACCACCGGCGTCGCGCTCAGCATGCCGGCGGCGAAGATCCCGGTGCGCAGGCTCGACAGATCGCGAGCGCGCGTTTCCTGCGCCTCAGTCAGGCCCTTCATGTGCGCCTCGAAGCCATGGATCACGCTGGCGCGCTCGCGCTCGATGAGGTCGAGGCTCTCATCAGGGTCGAACGTGCGGGTGACGATCTGTTTCGCCCCGGTCACCAGCGACATCCAGGTCCCCTCGGACAGACCGAAGGCATGAAACAGCGGCAGGTAGTTCAGGATCACGTCGTTGCGGGTGATCGCCATTCGGTAGGCGCGCTCCTCGACGTTGCGGATCAGGCGGTGCGTGTGCACCACGCCCTTAGGAAAGCCTGTCGTGCCCGAGGTGTACATGATGAACGCCGTTGCGTCGGGATCGACCGCCGCAGCGCGAACCGCCAAGTCCTCATCTGAAACACCTGCCTCGGCAAGCGCCGCCCAGTCGGTCGTGCCGCGATGCGGTTCGGCGCCCAGAACGATCACCCGATGCAGCATCGGATAGGTCGCGTCACGGACCCGCTCCCCGTCCTGAGGCAGGCTGACCACCTCGCGCACCATGCCGAGATAGTCGATCGGCCCCGACCGGTCGTGGGTGATGAGCACGCTGCTGTCGGACTGCTTCAGCACGTACGCCAGGTCGCGCGAGCGAAACCGGGTGTTGATCGGCACCAGGACGGCGCCGATCTTCAGGATGCCGAAAGAGATGAAAATCCAGTCGTCGCAGTTGTTCAGCCACAGCGCGACATGGTCGCCGTGACGGACGCCGGCGGCCATCAATCGCTTGGCGGCATCATCGATGCGGGCAGCCAGGGCACTGAACGTATAGCGCGCCCCGTCGAACACCAAAGCTTCCCGGTCCGGGAAGCGTGCCGCGATGTCGCGTGGCAAGTCTCCGAATCGGCGTTTGGGGTACCACTCCATTACGCTTTGTCTCCTCCCATCCCGCGTGGCCTGCACCATGCGCGTACCCGGAGTGTGCGTTGGTTTGGGGGGCGTTACGGATAGACCAACCTGCATGCAACGGCTGCACGGAGAGCATGTCTCGCGGCGGATGCGTGGCGGCGCCACGCCGCCACCTCTATAGTCGATGCGCTACCAGATCTGCGCGAGGACCGTGCCCATGACAATGCCGCGCCTGCTGCTCTCGGTGATCGGCGACGAGATCGGGCCGACGCTGGATGAGATGCTGTCGTTCTGCGCCGAGAACGGCGTCAAGCGGCTCGAAATGCGGACAGTGGACGGCCGCAATCTGCTGGGCATGACGCTCGACGAGGTCGCCGCCATCGCCGGGCGCATCCACAAGGCGCGCATCACGGTGCCGACCTTCGTGTCGCCGGTGCTGAAATGGCCGGCGCCGGGCCGGGAGATCAAGGGCGGCAAGATCGACTTCGCCTTCGATCCCACGTCCTGCCCCGCCAAGGATCCCTTGCAGCACGCTTTCGATATCGCCCTGATGCTCGGCGCCACGCGATTGCGCATCTTCAGCTGGCTTGCCTATGACGGCTTCACGCCGGGCGATCTTGCCGAGCCGCTGGGGATCCTCTGCCAGCTCGCCGATACCTACGGCGTCGACCTGCAGATGGAGAACGAGCCGGTGTGCAATGTCGCCACCATCGCCGGCCTGAGCGCCATGCTGGGCACGTTCTCTCACCGCCGGATCCGGCCGCTGGTCGACATCTGCAACGCCTACAGTATCGGGGCGGCGCCCACGATCGACGATCTGCGCGCCGTGGCGCCGCGCACCGATCATCTGCACCTGAAGGATCGCAGCGCGGCGACCGGCAAGGTCGTCCCGATCGGCCAGGGCGACATCGATTTTGCCAGCCTGTTGCCGGTGCTGCTCGCCGGCACGCAGTCGCGCGAGGTGCTCGCCTCGATCGAGACCCATGTTCCGAGCGATCCGCGAACCGCTACGCGGCGCAACGTGTACGCGGTGCGTCACCTGGCCGAGCATATCGGCGCCGACGTGGCCTGACGCGGCTTTGTCGTCCGCGAACCGTCCGCTGTCTGCATATTGACACGGCATCCAATTTACTGGAATTTACTTCCATCATGATGGAAGAACACGTTGGCCGCGCCGAATCTCAATGAGCAGATAGCGGCGCGCATCCGCCAGCTCAGGGCGGAGCGATCGATGTCGCTGGACAGTCTGGCCGAGCGCAGCGGCGTCAGCCGGTCGATGATCTCCTTGATCGAGCGCGGCGAGACGAGCCCCACGGCCGTTCTGCTGGAGAAGCTCGCGGCCGCATTGAACATCACCCTGGCGGGCTTGTTCGAGCCCGCGACGGGTCCCGCCGCGCCGGTTTCCCGCCGATCGGATCAGGCGCTGTGGCGCGATCCGGCCTCCGGCTACATCCGCCGCAACGTGTCGCCCAGCGGCTTTCCCAGCCCGATCCAGATCGTGGACGTCGTCTTCCCGCCCGGTGCCCACGTTGCCTACGAGACCATCGCCCGCCAGACGCCGCCGCACCACCAGGTCTGGGTACTGGAGGGCAAGCTCGATGTCATCGTGGGCGAGCAGCAGCATGCGCTCAGTGCCGGTGACTGCCTCGCCTTCGTGCTTGACCGGCCCATCACCTATCGCAACCGCACCCGCAAGCCGGCGCGCTACGCCGTCGTGATGGCGGCCGGCGCCGACAGTCCCAGGTGACAGTGCGACCATGCAGCATCACGACGCCATGACCGTTCGCCGCCTGCCCGCACTCCAGGAGTCCGACGTCGCACAGCTGGCCGATATTCTGATCGACTGCGTCGCCGGCGGTGCGTCGGTCAGCTTCATGCACCCGCTCGCTCACGACAAGGCCAGCGCCTTCTGGCGCGGCTTGCGCACCGATATTGCCGGCGGCGGACGACTGCTGTTCGTTGCGGGCGATACCGGCGGCCTGGTTGGCACCGTCCAGGTGGTTTTCGCCCGCGCCGAGAACCAGCCGCACCGGGCCGATATCGCCAAGATGCTGGTCCACCGGCGGGCCCGCGGACGCGGCGTCGCGACGCTGTTGCTGCGTGCCGCGGAGGACGCGGCGCGTGCGGCCGGCAAGACGCTGCTCGTGCTGGACACCGCCACCGGCAGCGATGCCGAGCGACTCTATGCGCGGCTGGGCTGGACCCTTGCCGGTGTCGTTCCCGACTACGCCCTGTGGCCGCAAGGCGGGCTCTGCGACACCAGCTTCTACTATCGCAAGCTCGCCTGAGCCGATGGATCACGTCCACGTCGCGGCCGCCCTGGCCAGCGCACTGCTCCACGCCGGCTGGAATGCCGCCGTGAAAGCAGGCTCGCGTCCCCGCGAGCTGATGACCGCCCAGATGGTGATGAGCGCCTTGATCGTCCTGCCGGGGCTCATATGGACGGGGCTGCCGGCGTCCGCGTCCTGGGTCTGGATCGCAGGCTCGACGATGCTGAACCTGGTGACCGTTACCGCCCTGCTGCGCGCCTATGAACTGGCGGGCTTCGGCATCGTCTACCCCGTCGTGCGCGCGCTCTCGGTTCTGCTGGTGGTGCCGTTGGCGGCGGGCCTGTCGGGCGAAAGCCTGAGCTCGGCCGGGCTGATCGGCGTCGGGCTGGTGTCGGCGTCCCTGTTTCTGCTCGCCATCGGCAACGCCGGTCACAGCGCCATGCCGCGCGCGGCGCTGGGCTGGATCCTGATCGCCGGCGTCACCACAGCCGCTTACGTGATGTGCGATGCGCAGGGTGTCCGTCGCGCCGGCTCGCCCCTGGCCTACGGCTTTGCCGTGTCCATCACCAACGCCGCCGCGATGTCCTGGCGGCAAAACGTCATCGCCTGGCCCTGGCGTGACGTCGCCGGTCATGCGGTCGCGGCACTGCCGATCGCCGTTGCTGCCGTCGCGTCCTACCTGCTCATCCTGTGGGTCTGGAGCAACGCCCCGATCGCGCCCGCCGCGGCACTGCGGGACATGAGCGCCGTCTTCGCCATCGTGATCGCCGTCGTCTGGCTCAAGGAGCCGATCACACGGCTGAGGCTGTTCGCGCTCGTGTTGGCTGCGGTCGCTATTCCCCTGCTGCGGTTCGCCTGACAGTTCGGCGCGATCCAACGCGCGCATCCCTCGGTGGTTTGACAATCCATAACTCTACAGTTATGAATCGTCATGGCGACCAAGGCGGACACGCTTTTCAGCACCCTCGCTGATCCGACCCGCCGGGCGATCTTCGAACGGCTGTGCCGCGACGGCGAGCTGACGGTGCGAGCCTTGACCGACCAGGCCGGCGTCTCGCAACCAGCCGTCTCCAAGCACCTGGGTGTGCTGAAGCTCGCCGGCCTGGTGCACGACCGGCGCGCGGGTCGCGAGACGCACTACAGCGCGCAGCCCCGGGCTCTGGCGCCGCTGATCGACTGGATGAGCCTCCATGGCGCCTTCTGGCGTGACCGCTTCGATCGTCTCGAGGCCCTGTTGAACAGGATGGACCAATGACCGAGCCTGCGACGCGTTCCGTCATCGTCGAGCGCGAGCTCCCGCATCCACCGGAAAAGGTCTGGCGCGCCCTCACGCAGGGCCACTTGCTCGAAGAATGGCTGATGAAGAACGACTTCCAGCCTGTCGTCGGCCACCGGTTCACCTTCCGCGCCACGCCATTGCCCTATTGGAATGGCGTTCTCGACTGCGAGGTCCTGATCGTCGAACCGAATCGCCAGCTCTCCTACCGCTGGAACGCCTCGGGTGACGAGGCTGCGGGCGGGCTGAAAACCATCGTCACCTGGACGCTGACACCGACCAAGGATGGCGTTCTGGTACGGATGGAGCAGTCGGGCTTCCGGCCGGAAGAGGAAGTCAACCTGCGCGGTGCCGAGCATGGCTGGCAGCGCAATTTCGGCAATCTGGAACGGGTCGTCGCCGGATTGACCTGAACGTGCTGGGTGAACTGATAACGTCAACCACCCTCTTCTATGGCTTGTCGCTGCGAACCGTGAGCAGACAGAGATGATCGGCCCGCGTTCGAGGCGTGTGCGGCTCTGACAGTTCACGCTCCAGGCGTTGGTCCACGCCAGAACGAGACTGTGCGGCGTACCCCCTTGATCGGATCTCCGCCGGAAACGACATAGAGCCCATGTCCGAGTTTGACGATCAGTCCCTGCTGGAGACGCCGAGCATCGAGGTGCGTGACGTGTGCTGCCAAGGCAGCTGCCGGCACAAAACCCCCGAGGAGTGCGCGAGCGTTACCCAGCTGGTTTTTCCCTATCGGGGCGCCTACGTCCGCCACATGGGACGCAACGACGCCGTCGCCGAGGCAAGCCAGGTTCTGTTCTTCAACGCCGACGAAGGCTACCGCATCAGCCACCCGATCGCCGGCGGCGACGCCAGCGTGGTGCTGGTCGTCAACGAAACGCTGCTGCGGGAGCTGGCCCCCAAGAGCCTGCTCCGTGACGGCGCGCCTCTGGCGTTCCGCCAACAGCGCCTGCGGATCGATCCACGCGCGCAGGTGCTGGTAGCGCTGCTGCGCCACAGCCTGCGCCAGAACATCGCCGAGCCGCTGGAAGCGGAAAGCCTGGCGTTGACCTTGGCCCAGCGCGCGCTGGGACCGCGCACCACGCACGCCGCCGGCGCCAGCGTCGGCCGGCAGCGACTGGTCGATCGGGCCAAGCTGGTGCTGGCGAGCGACCTGGCGCGGCGCTGGACCCTGGCCGAGATCGCGGCCGAAGTCGGTGGCTCACCGGTCTACCTGACCCAGGTCTTCCGGCAAGTGGAAGGCCTGCCGCTCTACCGCTACCAGCTGCGCCTGCGCCTGGCCCGGGCACTGGACCTCCTGGCGCAATACGATGACCTGACGGCGCTGGGGCTGGATCTCGGTTTCTCGAGCCACAGCCATTTCAGCGCGGCATTCCGCGAGGCCTACGGCCGCTCGCCGTCGGAATTCAGGCAGTCGGCGCTGCGCCGCTAGCACAATCTGTCGTCCCGAGCACTGCGCAAGTCGCTAAAGATTCTGACAGCGGCCCCCTCTTCCCGCGTGGCCTATTCGCGCTCCCCGGACCCGGGCGTTCATGGAGGGCGATATCATGGCGGAAAGAACCTGCGCGGCATGCGACTGCAAGCTGGAGGGCGATCCCATCACGGTCAGCATCGGCGGCAAGGCGGTCGAGGTCTGTTGCGATGACTGCGCGCGCAAGCTGAAAGAAGCGCACGTCTCCGCGGCGTCGATGAAAAGGAGCTGAGCCATGAGCGTCATCCAACCAGCCCGGCACAGCGTCCAGACGGCATCGGGCCGCATCAGCTACACCGAGCAGGGCAGCGGACCGGTCGCCTTGTTCGTGCATGGCGTGCTGTTGAACGGCCATCTCTGGCGCCATCAACTGGCGCATCTGTCCGACATCCGCCGCTGCATCGCGGTGGACCTGTTGGCGCATGGCGACACCGAGATCACGCCCGACCAGGACGTCTCCGTGACGGCCAACGCCACCATGCTCAAGGAATTCCTTGATGCCTTGGGCATCGATCAGGTCGACCTCATCGGCAATGACAGCGGCGGCGGCATCGCCCAGATCTTTGCCGCCACCCACCCTCAGCGCATCCGCAGCCTCACGCTGACGGACTGCGATGCCCAGGACAACTGGCCACCCGAGGCGTTCAAGCCGTTCCTGGACATGGCCGCCGCCGGTGGTCTCCCCGGAACGCTCAATGCCATGCTGGCGGACAAGAGTGTCTACCGCACGGCGCTGGAACCGGCCTACGAGCACCCCGACCGCCTCGGCGACGAGAGCATCGAGATCTATCTGCGCCCCCTGGTGCGTACCGAGCAGCGCACGCGCGATTTCCAGCGCTTCCTGGCTGCCTTCGACAACAAGCATACGCGCGCTGTCGAAGCCCGACTGAAGGCGTTGAAAGCACCGACGCTGATCGTGTGGGGAACGGACGATGTGTACTTCGACG
>DATEIF010000241.1:0-21932 GCA_035279205.1 Vineibacter sp. | reverse complement strand
CGCCACCCCTCGCCCAGCCGTGAGGCACAGAAGGCGTCGCCAACGACCGGCGGGGCATGACGGACCAGCAGGGATGCCTGCAGTGCCAGCGCCAGGCGCTCGGTGAGCTCGCGCGCCATCCACGCGCGATCACCATCGTGCATCACCAGGGCCTTGATGCCGGCGATCGCGCGGCCGATGGCGGGATGGGTGCTGTCGCGCGCCAGCCTGATCTCGTCCAGCATGACGGCGAGCGCCTCCGGCTCGCGCTGCAGGACGCGCAGCACGTCAAGACAGATCACGTTGCCCGACCCTTCCCACACGCTGTTGAGCGGTGCCTGGCGATAGAGCCGCGCCAGCGGCCAGTCCTCGACGTAGCCGCTGCCGCCCAGGCACTCGAGCGCCTCATAAACGGCCCATGGCGTACGCTTGCAGGTCCAGTATTTCTGCACTGCCACCGCCAGGCGCATGAACAGGCCGGCCCTGGGATCGTGGCGCGCCTCATCGAAGCTGCGCGCGACGCGCAGCATCATCGCCACCATGCCTTCGCATTCCAGGGCCAGGTCGGCCAGCACGTTGCGCATCAGGCCGTGGTCGCCGATCGCCTTGCCGAAGGCCTGCCGCTGGCGCGTGTAATGCAGCGCCTGGACCAAGGCCTGATGCGCGATGCCGACCGAGCCGAGCGCGGTGTTCATGCGGGTGTATTGCACCATGCGCAGGATCGTGGCGATGCCGCGCCCCTCCTCGCCCAGCAGCCGGCCCCAGGCGCCGCGCAGCTCGGCCTCGGTGGTGGCATTGGCGCGGTCGCCCAGCTTGTCCTTGAGACGGTGGAGCAGGATGGCGTTGCGCGTGCCGTCGGGACAAAAGCGCGGCATCAGGAAGCAGGAGATGCCGGCGCCTGTCCTGGCCAGCATCAGGAAGGCGTCGGAGGTCGGCGCCGACAGGAACCATTTGTGGCCCGTGATCGCGTATTCGCCAGGCGCACCGGGAACGGGTCTGGCTTCGCTGCTGATCTGGCGCACATCCGAGCCAGCCTGGATCTCGGTCATGCCCATGCCGATCATCGCATTGCTCTTCTGCTCGGCCGGCAATGATCGCGGATCGTAGCGGTTGGCGATGATGCGCGGTTCCCAGACCGCGGAAACGTCGGGCTGCGCGCGGATCGCAGCAACACTGGCATGGGTCATGCCCATGGTGCAGGCTTGGCCGTTCTCGACTTCGTTGAGCATGAAGAACAGTGCCGCGCGGGCCACCTCGGCGCCGGGCTGACGGCTGGTCCAGCCCAGGCTGTGTGCCTCGCTGGCGATCGCGACACCCATCCATTCATGCCAGGCGGGATGGAACTCGATGTCATCGATGCGCTGGCCGCTCCGCGTGTAGTGGCGCAGCTGCGGTCCCTGCACATCGGCGATGCGGGCGCAGGCCTGCAGCCGGGCCGAGCCGACCCGCTCGCCCAACGCCGACAGGCGCGGCGCCGCCCACCCCGCCCCTTCGCGCGCCACGCCCTCGCGCAGCGCCGCATGAGTCTCGTAGGCGTTATAGTCGGCCAGCGCCGCCGGCATGTTCTGCGGCGGCCGCGACATGGACTGCACGGTGTACGGTTTGGCGTGCATGGCATCCTCCGTTTTCCATTCGGGCCGTCGCATAGACGGTTCCTCGTCGTCCTGAGCGAAGCGAAGGACCTTGCGGTGACTGGTCCAACGAAGAGCCGCGGTGATTCGCAGGAAGCATCTTCACGGTTATCACCACCGCAGGGTCCTTCGCTTCGCTCAGGACGACGGAGAATCCTGTCTAACCTCCATCTGCGGCAGCCCGGCGGTTCATGTGGGCATCTTGGACGATCGGATGCCTTCGGCAATTCCGATAGTACCGATACATTGCTATAGATATGATCTATGGATGGACCTGAAGCAGCTCCGTTATCTGGTGGCCGTGGCGGATGCCGGCAGTTTCAGCGCCGGCGCCCGTCGTGCCTTCGTGACGCAACCCACGCTGTCGGCCGCCATCGCGGCGCTGGAGGCGGAACTCGGCGCCCGGCTGCTCGAGCGCCGGCCGCGCGGCGTGGCGGCCACGCCTGAAGGCGTGCGCGTCATTGCGCATGCACGCGCGGTGCTGCGCGAGACGGAGATGATCCGGACCGCCGGCCGGCAATCGGCGCCGCCGAAACCGCTACGACTGGGCCTGCTGCCGACTCTGCCGCCGCCGCTGGTGGCCAGGACCGTGGCACGACTGGCCCGCCTCGACCCGACCCGCCGCTGGCAGACCGAGGACGCACCCTTGGCGGTCCTGCGCCAGCGCCTGGCCAACGGGCGCTTCGATGCGATTTTCACGAGCCTGGGCGACCGGCCCGAGCCTGGTCATTGCCACCTCGAACTGGCGCGCGACCGGCAGGTGCTGGCACTGCCCGCCCGCCGCCGACCACGCGGCCGCGTCACGCCGAAGATACTGCAGGGTGCGCCGCTGATCGTGCGCACGCATTGCGAATGGCTGCAGACGGCGTCACGTATCCTTGACGACTGGCAGGTACAGCCTGTCGTCGTGGCCAAGACCGACAGCGATGCCCGCGCGCTGGCGCTGGTGGCGGCTGATGTCGGTGCCTGTCTGCTGCCCGACAGTCTGGAGCACGAGGCCGTCGCCTTCGTGCGCGTCGACCAGGTCAACCTGACGCGCCGCCTCGGCCTGGAGTGGGTCAAGGGCGTCGGCGGCGGCTGGCTGGACCAAACTGCGCGGCGGTTGTAGGAGCCGTCATCCCGAGCGCCCCTACGCTCGGGATGACAGCCGCGCTATAGTCCTGCTGCCACACCATCAGGGAGCCCGTCATGTCGCTCTCGCTCGCCCCGTTGGGCCATCGCATGGCTGCCGCCGTCGAGGGCATCGACCTCAACCGGCCGATCGCGGACGCAACGGCGCGCGACCTGCGCCAAGCGCTGCTGGATCATCTTGTGCTGTGCATCCGCGGACAGGCACTGGCACCCCTGCCCTATCGCGACGCCATGCGGATCTTCGGCGCGCCGATGAAGCAGATCACGCCGGCGGCGACGCACCCCGACTGCGACGAGATCCTGGTGCTGTCGAGCGAGGACCGCGACACCCTGGGCGACGGCGGGAAGCTGGTTGTCGGCGCCCATTGGCATACCGACGACAGCTACAAGGCAGTGCCTTGCGCGCTCACCATGCTCTATGGCGTCGAAGTGCCCGAGACAGGCGGCGATACGCAGTTCATCAACATGTACGCCGCTTACGACGACCTGCCGGCGGCAATGAAGGATCGCATTGCGGACCTGCGCGTGATCCACACCTACGACTCCAGCCGCAAGGGCACTCGCGTCGCCAAGCGCACCGATGCCGACATGGCGTGCATGCCGCCGGTGTCACATCCCCTCGTGCGCACGCACCCGCAGACCGGGCGCAAGGCGCTCTATCTCAATCCCAACCGCATGGAGCAGATCGACGGCCTGGAGCGCGCCGAGAGCAATGCCCTGCTCGACGCCCTGATCACGCATGCGATCCAGCCGCAGTACCAATACCGCCACCGCTGGCGCGCGGGCGACATCGTGATCTGGGACAACCGCTGCACCATGCACAAGGCCAACGCCGACTATCCCGAGGGCGCGCGGCGGCGCATGCACCGGGTGATCGTCGAGGGTACGGTACCGGTGTGATTGTCCCTCTCCCGCAAGCGGGAGAGGGAGGGGCCCGCGCGCAGCACGATGGGAGGGTGAGGGATTACAGATCCGGTGGCCGAGTCTGTTCGCCCTCATCCGGCCGCCACTGCGTGGCGGCCACCTTCTCCCGCTCGCGGGAGAAGGATTAAGGCTTGCGCCGCATCAGGGCCTGGCGGCGGCAGTAGGCGACTTCCTCGCCGTTCTGGTTGAAGGCGCGGTGCTCGAATTCGATGATGCCGGCGTTGGGCCGCGACTTGCTGTCGCGCAGCGACACCACCTTGGTCTGCACCCGCAGGGTGTCGCCGTGGAACACCGGCCGCGGGAAGCGCGTGTCGGTCATGCCGAGATTGGCCACGGTCGTGCCCAAGGTCGTATCGTTGACCGAAATGCCGATCATCAGGCCCAGGGTGAACAGGCTGTTGACAATGCGTTGACCGAACTCTGTCTTGGAGGCGAACTCCTCATCGAGGTGCAGCGGCTGCACATTCATGGTCAGCGTGCTGAACAGCACGTTGTCCATCTCCGTCACCGTGCGCGTCCAGGGATGGTCGAAGGTCATCCCTTCCTTGAATTCCTCGAACCACAGGCCGGCCACGCCATCCTCCCCGCTGTCTGTGCCCTGACGTGAAGCTGGCGACATTCGGTCTCTGCCGTCAAGATACGCCCGTGCACCACACCGCAACGAGAAACGGTCCCATGCTTGCCAATACCCTGCCCTCCCCCTTCTTCCGCGAAGAGCACGAGATGCTGCGCGACCAGCTGCGCCGTTTCGTCGACGAGGAAGTGAAGCCTCGCGCCGAGGCCTGGGAGGACGAGGGCTCAGTGCCGCGCGAGGTGCTGCGGCGCATGGGCGAGCTGGGGTTCCTCGGCATCCGCTATCCCGAGCAGTATGGCGGCAGCGCCATGGATTCGTTGGGCAGCGTGGTGCTGGCCGAGGAAATGGGCCGCTCCAGCTTCGGCGGTTTCGGCATCACGGTGCTGGTCCACACCGACATGGCTTCGCCGCACCTGATGAACGCCGGCACGCCCGACCAGATCGCGCGCTACATGCCCGACGTGGTTGCGGGCCGCAAGATCTGCGCTGTCGCCGTCACCGAACCGGGCGCCGGCTCGGATGTCAAAGGCATCCGCACCACGGCGCGGCGCGACGGCAAGCATTACGTGCTCAACGGCACCAAGATGTTCATCACCAATGGCGTGCATGCCGACGTCTATTTCGTCGCCGCCAAGACCGATCCGGCGGCGCGCGGCTCGGCCGGCATCTCGATGTTCATCGTCGAGAAGGGCATGGCGGGCTTCTCGGTCGGGCGGGCGTTGAAGAAGACCGGGTGGCTGTCGTCGGATACGGCCGAGCTGGTGTTTCAGGACGTACGCGTGCCGGTGGAGAACCTGCTGGGCGAGGAGCACCGCGGCTTCTACGCCGTGATGAAGAACTTCCAGAACGAGCGGCTGGTGCTGGGCGCCCAGGCGACGGCCGAGGCCGAGACTGCCCTGGCGCTGACCTTGCGCTACGTCATGGACCGCAAGGCGTTCGGTGCGCCGCTGTGGGACAAGCAGGTGATCCGCCAGCGGCTCTCGATGCTGGCGGCGCGGGTGGCGGCGGCCAGGCAGCTGGTCCATCACACCGGCTGGCTCGACGCCCAGGGCCGCGAGTGCGTGCGCGAGGTGTCGATGGTGAAGGCGCTGTGCGGCGAGCTGGTCAACGAGGTGATGTACACCTGCCAGCAGTTCCACGGCGGCATGAGCTACATCCGCGAGACCGCCATCGAGCGCATGGCACGCGATGCGCGCGTGCAGTCCATCGGCGGCGGCGCCACCGAAGTGATGCTCGAAGAAGTGGCCAAGCGTTTGCAAGGGTAATGCGGCGGTCGCAGAATCCGGCTAGGAGGTAAGGCATGAGCACCACCGCCTCGCTTGAGAACAACGCCGGCCAGCTGGCGCTGCGCGCCGCTGCCCGCGCCATGGGCCTGATCGTGGGCCGCGACCACTTCCTGTTCCTGCG
The DNA here is from genome assembly GCA_035279205.1 of Vineibacter sp. Classification (GTDB taxonomy): domain Bacteria; phylum Pseudomonadota; class Alphaproteobacteria; order Reyranellales; family Reyranellaceae; genus Vineibacter. The sequence goes on along the minus strand of DATEIF010000241.1, from coordinate 16,286 downwards.
GCACGGCCGCACCGCCGGCAATATGGGCCGCATCTACCAGCATCCCGATATTCCGCTGTGCGAAGAAGGCTTCTGTGACGCCGATGATGCCGCACGCGCCCTGCAAGGGGTCCCGTTCGACCACATCTACGCCAGCGACATGGCGCGGGCCTGGTTGACGGCGGGGCGCGTCGCATCGGTCACCGGCAGGCCGGTGGCCGTGCGCCGTGCGCTGCGCGAGCGCTATTTCGGCGACCTGATCGGCACCAGCAGCGAGGGATTGGACTGGCGCGTCGATCCGGCCAACGGCGAGACGATGGTGGGCTTCATCGAACGCACGCTCGGTGGCATCGCCGAGCTGCTGGTACCCGGCCCGCTGCCGCTGCTGGTAAGCCACGGCGGCGTGCTGCGCGTGCTGTGCGGCGCGCTGGACGTCGAGCTGCCGGTCGAGCTGACCGCCAACGCCATGCCGCTAGCCTTCGACCGCGACGGCGACGGCTGGCGCGTGACGCCGCTGATGCAGCCGGCGCCCGTCGCCCAGCCGGTGGGCGTGGCGTAAGCATCCCTGGGAGCGCGGGCGTCTCGCCCGCATCTTCGGCGAAAGCTTTGCTTTCGCCTGTGCAGGTAGTGTCGACATGAGCGGGCGGGACGCCCGCGCTCCCAGGGTTACCGAAACATCCCGCCGCCGGCGCCGGCGTGGCGCGGCGTCCACTTCCCCGCCTCGGCCAGGACGATGAAGTCCCACAGGGCGCGGTTGAAGGCCTCCGGCTCCTCGAGGTTCACGGTGTGGCCGGCCTTGGGCATCACCAGCAGGCCGGCATTGCCCATCACCCGCTTCAGCCACAGGCTGGGCTGCAGCACGTGGTCATCCTCGTCGCCGGCGACGATCAGTGACGGCACCGTGCAGGACGCCCACTCCGCCTCGAAGTCGTACAGCGACGGGCGCTTGCCCTGATATTCCTGCATGGTGTGCGCGGCGCCGACGGCATCGTGCTGCCGCAGCTGCTCGACGAACTCGGCAAAGCCGCGCGGGTCCTTCTGGCGATGGCGCTGGCGGCTGGCACCTTGAGCGTAGCTGTCGGCGAAGGCGGCCTGCCCCTCGGCGCGAATGCGCTCGGCGTTGGCTTTCGCCTCGGCCTGGAACTGCTGGTAGAGGTGCTTCTCGGCGCCGAAGCCGCAGCCGCAGATGCAGGCTGACAGCGCGCGCTCGGGGAAGCGGCGCGCGAAGTGCGCCGCCGCGAAGCCGCCCATCGACAGGCCGACGATGTGCGCCTTGTCGATCTTCAGGCCGTCGAGCACGTCGCGGACATCATCGACGACACGGTCCTGGCCGTACTTCGCCGGATCGCCGGGAACCTCTGAAGGCGCATAGCCGCGGAACGAGTAGGTGATGCAGCGATGGCGGCGCGCGAAGAAGCGCATCTGCGGCTCCCAGGCGCGCCAGTCGCCGGCGTACTCGTGCACGAACACGATCGGCGTGCCGGCGCCGGCCTCCTCATAGTAGAGCCTGACGCCGTCGCTGCAGGTGATGTAGGGCATGCCTTCCTCCAGTCATCCCTCTCCCGCTTGCGGGAGAGGTGAAGACTCCAGTCGCTCGAAGATCGGCGGCACCATCGCGTCGCCCACGTTGGCGAAGGCGAAGCGGATGAAACGGTCCTGGCCGGCGCCGAACATCGAGCCCGGGATGGTGAGCAGGTTGTGCTCGTCCGCCAGCCACTTGGAGACCACCGCCGACGGCCGGCCGTCGTAGGGATGCTCGACATAGGCGAAGTAGGCGCCGAGGCTGACCAGCCGCCAGCGGTTGGACCGCGCCAGCCCTTCCCGGAACAGCGCAGCGCGTTTGGCCAGCGCCTCGGTGTTGCCGCGCGCCCACGGCCCGAGATGGGCGAGGCCATAGAGTGCCGCTTCCTGCGCCAGCCGCGGCGGGCAGATCGAGACGCAGTCCATCGCCTTCTCGATCTCCGCCATCAGGGGTGCTGCGCACGTGACCGCGCCGCAGCGATAGCCGGTCAACGCGAACACCTTGGAGAAGCTGTAGAGATGCACCACCGCGCGCTTCCAGTCGGGATCGCTGAACAGCGCGTGCGGACGCACGCCCGCGGGCAGGAAATCCTTGTAGGTCTCGTCGAGCACCAGCGCGATGCCGCGCTGCTGCGCCAACCGGTAGAACGCCGCGATGGTCTGCGGCGGATACACCGCGCCGGTCGGGTTGTTGGGCGTCACCAGCACGATGGCGCGCGTGCGTTGGGTGATCAGCGCCGCGGCGTCCTCGGCGTCGGGCACCGCGCCCGAACCGGGCCGGAAGTCGAGCGACACCGGCTCGATGCCCAGCATGCGCAGCCACATGTCGTGGTTGAAGTAGTGCGGCCGCGGCAGGATCACCTGATCGCCCGGTTTGGCGAGCGCCATCATGGCGAGGCAGAAGGCCTGGTTGCAGCCCGCGGTGATGCCGACCTCACTGGCCGCGATTTGCGTATCGTAGAACGCCGCCTGGTGGGCGGCATAGCGTTCGCGCAGCTCGGCCACGCCCAGGATCGGCGTGTAGCCGTGCTTGTTGGGATCGCGCAGAACGCCGGCGAGGTGCTCGCGCAGATCCTCGGGCGGCGGATGGCCGGGCACCGCCTGGGCGAGATCGATCAGGGGCTTGTCGGCGGGAAACTGCCGGCCCAGCACCCAACCCTTGGTTTCGGCGATGGGCGATGGCGCGACGGCGGCGAGCAGCGGATTGGCGATCGGCGAGACGTTCATGACGCTGTGATAGCCGATCCCCTGCCCCTCGCCTAGACTGCCGCCCGCATGGCTGGAGGGCTGTTCGCACGCGCTGCCGTCATCCCGAGCTCTCCTGCGAACGGGCGTACGGTGCGTCTTTCGCAGGAGATCCCTCGCTGCGCTCGGGATGACGGCGGTGGGCGCGTAGCATCATGTGCGACAGCCCTTCACCGCAATGGGAGGTCGCGATGAAGCTTGCGGGTCAGGTTGCCATCCTCACGGGCGCGGCTTCCGGCATCGGGCGCGCCACGGCCGAACGCGCCGTGCGCGAAGGCGCGCGCATCGTGGCCGTCGATCGCGACGCGGCGGCGCTCGCCGAGCTCACCCGCACGCTCGGCGATGCGCACTGTCGCAGCATGGCCGGCGACGTGCTCGACGAAGAGCTGGCGCGGCGCACCGTCGACGAGACCGTGACGGCCTGGGGCCGTGTCGACATCCTTATCACCGCCGCCGGGATCTCGCTGGGCAAGCCGGCGGGAGAGACCACCTTGGCGCACTGGAACGAGGTGATGGCGATCAATGTCACGGGCACGTTCCTGTGGATCCGCGAATGCCTGCGGCCGATGACGGCGCAGAAACAGGGTGCGATCGTTACCATCGCCTCGCAGCTGGCACGCGCCGGCGGCCGCAACAATGCGGCGTACGTCACGTCGAAGGGCGCCGTGGTGGCGCTGACCAAGGCCGTGGCGCTCGACTATGTCGATCAGGGCGTGCGCTGCAATACCGTGCTGCCGGGCGCCACCGAGACGCCGCTGCTGCGCCGCTCGCTCAACCGGGCGCCCGATCCCGATGCCGCCGCCGCCCGCTCTCAGGCGCGGCACGCCATGGGCCGGTTCGGCAAGCCGGAAGAGATCGCCGCCGCGATCGTTTACCTGGCGAGTGGCGATGCGTCGTTCGTCACCGGCATCGAACTGCCGGTCGACGGCGGCTGGCTGGCGGCCTGAGTTTCCCTTCCCCGCTTTGCGGGGAAGGTGGCCGAAGGCCGGATGGGGAGCCGACGTGGTCTTTGTTATCAAGACCTCGTCGGCTCCCCTCCGCCCCTTCGGGGCACCTCCCCACTGCGTGGGGAGGAATCCTAACCCTCCAGCACGTACGCCGCGTTCGACTGGCGGCAGACGTCCTTGAGTTGCGCTGCCAGGGTCTCGGGGATCGGCACGCCGCTCTTCAGGCGGGTCTCGCGTTCGGCGTACTCGGGGTCACCCGGCACCAGCACGGGCTGCGCCGGATCGGCCGGCGTCTGGCCGTGCAGGAAGTCGATCATCTCGTCGAGGTCGCGTTCGAAGTCGCCCTCCTCGCGGAACAGCTTGGGATCGATCGCCAGGAAGAAGTGGCCGATATTGTCAGGCGTGTCGGCGCCTTCGCGCTGGATGCGCAGCGGCTGGAACGGCGTGCCGGCCAAGGTCGCCGACAAGATGCTGACCGCCATCGCCAGCCCATAGCCCTTGTGGCCACCGGCCTCGCGCGTGCCGCCCAGCGGCGCCATGCGCCGGGTCTTGAAGGCGCGCTCGGCGTTGCGCTCGGGCTTGCCCTGCGCATCGTATGCCCAGCCCTCCGGCAGCTCCTTGCCCTTCAGCCAGTAGACCTTGAGCTTGTTCACGGCCACCGGCGTGGTCGCCATGTCGAGATTGAACGGCGGATGCCGCCCCGCCGGCGCCGCCACGGAGATCGGGTTGGTGCCGAACACCGGCTCGGTGCCGAAGGTCGGCACCATGGCGATGCCGCGCGCCGAGGTCGTGGCGATGCCGATCAGGCCGGCCCGCGCGATCATGTCGGTGTAGCAGCCGGCGGCGCCGAAATGCGCCGAGCGCCGCACCGTGACGACGGCGATGCCCATGGTGCTCGCCTTGTCGATGGCGAGATCCACCGCCATCTTAGAGGGCACGTGTCCCAGCGCGTTGTCGGCGTCGATCAGGGCCGCCACCGGCGTATCGCGCACGATCCTGATGTCAGGCCGCATGTTCAGCTTTTTGGCCCGCATGCCATCGTAAACCGGCAGCATCGAAATGCCGTGCGATTCAACGCCGCGCAGATCCGTCTCGGTCAGGATATCGGCCGTGGTCGCCGCGTGCTCGGCGCTCATCCCCCAGGCCTGCAGGATTTCCAGGCACTGCTGGCGCAGCCGCTCGACAGGAACATACAGCATGGCGCTCCCCGGTTTCAGGACCGGGCGGATGATGCCCAACCGCGGGGCAGCGCCCAACCGAAATCGGCGTCTAGTCCATGGCAGCGGACCGTGTGCGCGCGGACGACTGTTTCGCCGGCGCGCTCCATGGGCGCACCGTCTGGGATAGCGCTACGGCGTGCCGCGCCAGGGGCATGCCGGCATCGATGGAGTCGTCCCCCCTGGCAATGCCATCGGCCGCCGGCTTACGATCGCCGAATCGCGCGCACAATCCGGCGATGTCCTCGCCGGCGATGAACTCGCTCTCCGGCATCGCTACAAGACGATCGCGCCTGGCCTCGTACTCGGACGGTTCCAAGGTTTCGAAGAAGCGGACCAGGGACTCCTCGAGCGGCTCGCGAAAGGTCCAGCCGATCCCCAGGCGCTCGACCCGCTCGCCGGCTTCGAAACCACGCACGGCAAGACACGGCACACCAAAGAAGCCCGCCTCGTAGAACCGACAGGGCAGCAGCCAGCGCGAGTTGTGATCGACATGCTCGAGATCGAGCGCCCAGGCGAAGTCGACATCGCCATACAGGCGGCCGAGATCCTGGTGCGGCACGTAAGGGCCGCCATAGACCATGTTCTCGTGGCGCTCCAGCGCGGCGCGGAACTTGCCCTCGTCGACCGTCGTCAGCACGCCGCGGAACTTGAAGACGACGCGATCACGCAGGCGCTCGGCCAGGCGCGTCATCAGCTCGAACGTGTCATCACCGCGGATCAGGCCGTAGTAGCCGACCACCCAGCGCCGTTCGGCGCGGCGCGCCCGGGCCACGGCGCGGGTCTCCGGCGGTGCCGTCGGTGCCTGGCGAATCGAGGGGTGCAGCTTGTTCTCGAGCAGGAACCAGTCGCCGGTGTAGTTCTGGATGGCCTCGAAATAGTTGCGATGGAAACCGGGTGAGGACACCACCAAGAGACGGACGCGCTTGAGGCAGTAGCGCTCGATGGCGCGCAGCAACCGGGAGCGCGGGCCCTGCCCGGTCAGGATCGGCGGAATGTCCAGCACCTCGTATATGATGGGTGCCCGCGAGCGCGACACGATGCGGGCGAACAGCGTCAGGATCAGCTGATCGATATTGCGCGCGTAGAAGACGGAGGCATGCGCCACCCGGCGGCGGTTGGTGAAAATCGCCGGCAGGGCGCCGAGCAACGCGCGCAGGCGCTGGCCATAGCGGCCGTCGGTCGTACCGCCGAGCGGGACATACGGCCACGACGGCGCATAGTCGCGATTGTAGCGCTCGCGGCGGAAGCCAAATACCGTGACCGGGTATCCCTGATCCTGGAACTGTCGCACACGCTTGAGGGTCGTAGCGTCCGTAACGTCCGGACAGAAGAAGATCAGGTCGCGATCGTCCCGTGCACCGTCATCCACACGCCGCTCCACCGTGTCACCACTTTCCAAGGCTGCTGCAATCGCCCGAGCATACGCTCAGGGTCGTGCGAGTATCGACCGCACGCGCTGTAACAGTGTGTGACCAATCTGTGCTTCGCATCAGCGTTTTCTGCAGCAAAATAGCCCTGTTTTGGTTACTTGCACGCCATCCTGACGGGCTCGGCCGTGGCGTTTTTCATGACCGTCGCGGCATGAAGATCAGATTGTCATAGCCGTAGTAGTCGGCGATGCGATGCTCGACGCGTTTGCCGTCCTGGTACTGCCACACGTCGTAGCCCAGCTCGACCAATCCGCGGATGAGATCGGCCGAACGCGGCACATCGGGCAGATCATAGTCGCCGATCTCGAGCGACAGGATCGGATGGTATCGCTCGATCGTGCGCCGCAAGCCGCGCAGGACCCTGTGCTCCGCCGACTCGGCGTCGATCTTGATGAAGTCGGGCACGATGTCGTGCTCGGCAAGCCAATCGTCAACCGGCATCGCCGCGACCTCGATGCTGTCGCTGCGGGGATTGCCGTTCACGCGCGCCGCCACGACGCTGTTGAAGCTGGATTGCAACCAGCCGAAGTCACGCAGCACCAGCTGCGTCCGCTCATCCCAGGCCGCCATCGGAACGACGCTGACATTGCCCAGCTGCGCCGTGTTCGCCGTCAGCTCGGCACGCGTGCGCGGTGTCGGCTCGAAGGCGACGACACGTCCCTTGGGACCGACCAGCCGGGATGCCAGGATCGAGTAGTAGCCGACATGAGCGCCGATATCGATGAAGACCCCGTCTGACGGCAGAAGCTCGATGACGGCCCGGGTCAGCCCCTCTTCGAAGAAGCCGTACTGGTAGAGTTTCACGCCGACCAGGTCGGGTAGGTACACGTGCATGTCCTGCCCGAAGAACGTCCGGGCGGTGACGCGCTTCGTCCATCCGGCAGACCGCAGCACCCGCGGCAGAACAAGCCGGAACGGCAGGTGCCGTGCCCGCACCTGCCGTGACGCACCGCTCAGCTGCGCCTGCCGGCGCAGCTGCACCAGCAGGGTATCGCGCCCAGCCTGTTCCATCGTTGGCCCCTCGTGCGCCAATTATCGATCGGGCGGCTGTCAGAGCCACGTGACCAATCTGTGATTCGCCCCGAAGAGGCTTGCGACACGGGCCCTGTCGGCCGCCTGCCGCAGGGATGCCGCAATCGCGAACAGCCGCCACACCATGATCACTAGCCGCCATGCAGCGCGCGATGGTTCCATGCCGCTCCCCGGCACCCCGCGTGCTGTAGTGAAGGACGACGGCGTGACGGCAGCAATGGTCAACCCGACACTGGATGTGCCGGCGCACCCGGCCCGGGCGCGCCGTTTCGACCGTGTCGCGCTGACCTCCGTCTTCGGCGACCCGTTGAACCCGCGCACATGGTCCGGCGCACCGAAGAACGTGGCCGACGGGCTCGTGCGCCTGGGTATCGCGGTCGAAGGCATCCACCCCCATCTCGGTACTGCTGGTAAGCTGCAGGTCGCGGCCGGCAACATCGTTACCGGGCGTGGACGGCCGACCAGCGGCGAGCAGCTTCTGCGCAGCGAGCTGGCGCGGCGGCGGTTGGCGGCCCAGGTGGCACAGGCGGCAGCGCAGCTGGGTATCCAGCACGTTCTGCATACCGGCACGATGGATCTGCCCGCGGTCGACCTCGCCCGCGGCGTCAAGCACTACCTCTACTGCGACCACAGCTGGGCCTTGGCCCGAGAGCATCACATCGAGGCCAAGCGCTATCCGCCCCGGGCGCTGGATGCGTACGAACGACTTGAGCGCCAGTCCCTGGCCGGTCTCGAGCACATTTTCACCTTTGGCGCCTATGTGCGCGACAACCTGATCAATCACTATGGCGTGCCGCCGGAGAGGATCACGGCTGTCGGTTCGGGCATGGGCCGGATCGCCCCGTATTTCGGCTCCAAGGACTATGCCCGACCGGCGTTGCTGTTTGTCGCCAAGCACTACTTCCGGGCCAAGGGGGGCACCCTGCTGGTCGACGCATTTTTGCGCGCACAGGCGATGCGACCTGACCTGACCCTGACCATTGTCGGCGACGCGAACAGCCGGCAGCTGGTGCCGCGCCATCACGGCATCACGTTCCACAGCCAGTTGCCCTGGGAAGAGCTGCAGCGGCTCTATCGCGAGGCCACGCTTCTGACGCAGCCGATGCTCAATGACCCCTGGGGACAGGTGTACCTGGAGGCGCTGGTATCGCGCACGCCGGTGCTGGGTCTACGCCGCCACGGCCTGCCCGAGATCGTGGCCAACGGACGCTACGGCTTTCTCGTCGACCATGCCGATCCCGGTCTGCTGGCCGACACCATTCTCGAGGCTGTTGCCTATCCCGACCGCCTGGCGCGCATGGCGACGGAAGGCCAGCAACACGCGCTGGCTTCGTACTCATGGGACGCGGTTGCGGAAAAAATCGCGTTCCCGTGACACGGCGCGCACCTGCTGCGAGCAACATCGCGGCCACCAAAGGACTGGGGGAGGAAGCCCCGATAAGAGCGATCCGGGGATCCTACAGTCGAAGGGTAAGATTATGTCCGACAAAGTTGCATTGATAACCGGCATCACCGGCCAGGACGGCGCCTATCTCGCTGACCTCCTGCTGGCACGCGGCTACATCGTCCACGGCATCAAGCGCCGCTCGTCTTCCATCAATACCGACCGCATCGATTATCTCTATCGCGACCGCCATGAAATCGGCGTGCGGCTGTTCCTCCACTACGGCGACATGACCGATGGTGCCGCCCTAGTCCGCCTGCTCAACGAAGTACGGCCGACCGAGATCTACAATCTCGCCGCCCAGAGCCACGTGCAGGTCAGCTTCGAGACGCCGGAGTACACCGCCAACACCGACGCGCTGGGCACGCTGCGCCTCCTGGAAGCGATCCGCATCCTCAAGATGGAAGATCGCGTTCGCTTCTACCAGGCGTCGACCTCGGAGCTGTTCGGCAAGGTGCGCGAGACGCCACAACGCGAGCTGACGCCGTTCTATCCGCGCAGCCCCTATGCGGTGGCCAAGCTTTACGCCTACTGGATCACGGTGAACTATCGCGAAGCCTACGGCATGCACGCGTCCAACGGCATCCTGTTCAACCACGAATCGCCGATCCGCGGCGAGACCTTCGTGACCCGCAAGATCACCCGCGCCGTGGCGGCGATCGAGGCGGGGCGGCAGCGGCGCCTGTACCTGGGCAATCTCGACGCCAAGCGGGACTGGGGCCATGCGCGCGACTACGTCGAGGGCATGTGGCTGATCCTGCAGCAGGACCAGCCCGACGACTACGTGCTGGCCACCGGCGAAACGCACACGGTGCGGGAATTCGTCGAGCTGGCGTTCCGCCATATCGGCCGGCCGATCGTGTGGCGCGGCGACGGCAACGACGAGACCGGTTGCTGTGGTCGCAGCGGCGAGGTACTGGTCGCCATTGACAAGGCCTATCAGCGGCCGACGGAAGTCGATCTGCTGCTGGGTGATCCAGCCAAGGCGAAGCAGAAGCTTGGCTGGCATCACCGCACGAGCTTCGAGCAGCTCGTGGTCGAGATGGTCGAAGCCGATCGTGCTACCCTGCGGATGGGAGACAACCATGCCCACGAACCCCTGCTACGCGCTGCGCAATAAGCGCGTCTGGGTCGCGGGCCACGGTGGACTTGTCGGCAGTGCCATCGTCCGGCGGCTACAGCATGAGGCGTGCGAGGTCATCACCGCCCCGCGCGATCGCGTCGACCTGCGCGATCGCGCCCAGGTCGACCGCTTCATGCAGGACACCAAGCCGCAGGCGATCTTTCTCGCCGCAGCCAAGGTCGGCGGCATCCACGCCAACGACACGCGCCCGGCCGAGTTCATCGGCGACAACCTGATGATCCAGACCAACGTGATCGATCTGGCGTATCGACACGGTGTCGAAAAGCTGATGTTCCTGGGTTCGTCCTGCATTTACCCGCGCATGGCGCCGCAGCCGATCCCGGAGGACTCACTGCTCACCGGCCCCCTGGAGCCGACCAACGAGTGGTATGCGATCGCCAAGATCGCCGGCATCAAGATGTGCCAGGCCTACCGGCGGCAGCACGGCTGCGACTTCATCTCGGCCATGCCGACCAATCTCTACGGGCCGGGCGACAACTTCGACCTGCTGCAGAGCCACGTGCTGCCGGCACTGCTGGCCAAGGCGTATGCCGCCAAACGCCAGCATGCCGAGGCCATGGAGGTATGGGGGACCGGCCGCGCGCTGCGCGAGTTCCTGTACGTCGACGATGCTGCCGACGGGCTGGTGTTCCTGATGCAGCACTATACCCACGAGGCGATCATCAATCTCGGCACCGGCGTCGAGATCTCGATCGCCGATCTTGCCGCCCTGGTCTGTCGCACCGTCGGCTTCCAGGGCCGCCTGCGCTTCGACCACAGCAAGCCGGACGGCACGCCGCGCAAGGTGATGGACGTCTCCCGCCTGAAGGCACTGGGATGGCAGGCCGGCACCACGCTCGATCAGGGACTGGCCCAGACCTGGCAGTGGTATCTCGAGGCGCAGCAGCACAAAACCGCTGCCGTGGCGTAATCCTTACCTTCCCCCGCTTGCGGGGGAAGGTATTCAAGTCACGGCGCCAGGATCAGGTGGCCGAAGAGACTAGGGTCCTTGGCCTCCTTGATACCGCTGAACCATTCCGTGGTTCGCCGACCTTGGCCGTCATTGGCATTGACCAGCAGGCTCACCCGCAGCATCTGCCCTGCCTGCAGCGGCTTAAGCCCGATCTGCTCGACCGGGATCTGCAGCTCATAGGTGGTGACGCCGGCGCCGTGACGAACGGCGCGACGGATCTGGTTGCGGTCGACCCCTCCGACCGGCGCGAGATGCTTGTTGAGCGTGGCGTGGCGATAGACATCAGGTCCCTGCGGGCGCAGCGCCACGTCGAGCTCCATCATGTCGGTTTCCTGAAGGCCCGGCAGGAAGGCACGGACCAGCTGGTCCGGTCGGCCCGGCGCCAGCCCGATCTGCACGCTGTCGTCCTTCCACATCTCGGTGACCGACTGCTTTTGGATGTGCGTCGCGTCGGCGACGCGGACGGCGAGATAGAGGTTCTGCTCGTCCCACCGCCATTGCAGGGCAAGCGGCCCGCTGCTCCCCAGGCCCGGCCAGTCGCCAAGATCGCCGTCGATCGCCGGCTTCGTCTTCGCGTAGGCGGCCGCGACGAAGCTCAGGCGAGCGCTCTCCTCGGCCTGGACCTTGTTGTCGGCCCCCAGCACCGACACCTTGACGTCGCTCAGCCGGTCCGGTGCCGGATTATCGACCGGCACGGCGAAGGCTGCTTCATCGCGGCCCTGGAACGCGACCGTGCTGGCGTTGCGGCTGCCGTCGAGCCGCACGATCGCGGTGTCGAGCTTGGGATCGATCCGGCGCAGCGTACCGGCGACCATGGGGCGATCGCCGACGACGCGCGGCTCGATCCTGGTGATCGTCACCTGCGGCAACACCGTGGCCTGAACAGCCATGGACGTGACGTACGCGCCGTCCCGTGCCACCTTGGCGTAGATCTGATAGCGGCCGACCGGCAAGTCCGGCGATGCCGTCGCGGTCAGCGTCACGCTCTTGCGTTCGTGCGCCTTCAGCACCCATTCCTGCTCAGGCAGAGCCAGGCGCCAGCCGTTGGCCGCCTGCCACTCGATGCGCAAGCGCGCCGGCGACGGCCCCGGATTGACCAGCATGAGAGCTGCCTGGGTTGATGCGCCCGGCAGGACGTCGATCGTCTTGTCCAGGCGGGCGATCGGTTCGGCGCGCAGGTGAGACCCGGGTAGCGGACCGATGAACTGCGGATTGCGATCAACCCGCACGCGGACCAGTCCGTCGCGTACCTCCAGCGGCACGGTGCGGCCGAACAACCCTGTCGACGTCACGCTCTTCTCGTCGCCCGCCGACACCGTCACGTCGTAGGTCTTCGGGCTGGTGGTCCACAGGGCCATCATGGCCTTGCCGTCACGCTCGAAGACATAGGCGCGCACCGACGGGCCGAAATAGTCGGCCGTGCCCTTGTATGTGGCGCCGGCCAGCTGCCGCGTCATGACACCGTAAGCGATCGCCGCCGGCCGTGGTTGCGGCGGCCCCTCACCCTCCTTCCTATTGCGGAAGATGCCGAACTGCACCTCACGCGCGTCGGTGCCCTGAGGGTGACTGAACATGTGCCAGATCACCACCGGATAGCCGATCTTCTTGGCCTCGAGCCATGACCGCATCAGGTGCTGCGCCTGCAGCAGCTCGCCCTGATAGGTGGCGCTGGAGCCGTGCTCGGTGCTCCACACCGGCAGGTCCCGGCCGGTGGCCGATCGGGTCATGTCCCGGATGCGACGGGTGTTGCCCTCCCAGTCGTTGTCCTCCGGGCTGGTGATGTAGGTGTGCATCTCGACGGCATCGATCAGCTTGCCGAACCCCATGTTCAACAGGTCGCGGTACTGCTCGACGATGCTGGCGGTGTTGGGTGTCAGCGACGGCCCGACCAGCGGCTTGCCGGGATCGTAGCGATCGACGATCCGGCGCATCAGCGTCCAATAGCGCACGATCAACGCCTCGCTGCCCTGCCAATGACCGCGGATCGGCTCGTTGACCACGGCCCACGCATCGACATGACGGCCCAGCGTGCGCACCATCTTGGTCCACCACTCCTCCTCGGCGCGCCACGCTTCAGGCGTATCGGCGATGACCTCGCGCGACGTCTCGTTCGGATGGCCGCCCGGGTAGGCGAGAACCCGGATGTTGTGATCCCTGTACCACTTGAAGGTCTCCGCGCGTTCGGCGAGGTATTTGTCGCCCTGGACACGATAGATGTTCCAGTCGATGTACTCGCGCACCCACCGCACCCCCAACTCGGGATAGAACTGGCTGCCCTGCACCCACAATCCGAACGGCTCGTCACGCGTGGGCTTGGCTGGTGGCGGCAAGGCACCGATGCTGCGACGCGCCTCCCCCACCACCTGGCCGCCCTTGGTCAGGGTGGCGATGACTTCGTAGTAGCCGTGGCCCGGCGGCAGCGGAACATCGACCGCCGCACCGCTGGCGCTCTTGTGCAGCAGGGTCTGCCCGAAACCATCGATGATGCGGTAGGTCAGGACCGTATCGGCCGCGCTGGCCGTGCGGATCGTGATGCGCGGCAGCTCGCCCACGCGATAGAGCGCACGATCGGGCGCAGCCTGGATGGCGACCGGCGCATCAGCCTGCTCGACCAGGACGGCAGGGTTGGTGGTCGTGTAGCTGGCCGCTTTCGGCTGGTCCGGCGGCGACGGCGCGCGCGGCACCGCCGCGCGGCCAGCCGCGCCCGGCGTCAACGCCACGGCATCGACGCCCAGCGTGCCGCGGCTGGGCATCGCGTGATAAATGAAGATGGTGACCTTCGTCGCGTTGCCGAGGCGGGACGCAGCCATCGGCACCGTGTAGGCTTGCCAGCCGTGCGTGCCCCCGGTCTGGACCAGCTCGATCTGGCCGGTGTCGCTGCCGTACCAGCCGCGCCCGTCGACCAGCACCCGCACGCGTGCGGCGCCATCGGGCATCTGGTCCGGTTTCAGGGACAGCGACAACTCGTAATCGCGCCCGGCCTCGATCTTCGCTTCGACGGCCATCCACAGCTCATGGTTCACGCCATCTTCGTGGAACCTGAACGACGCCCGCCCTTCCTGCACGTCGTCGCGGTCGATGTAGCCCGGCAAAGCGCGGCCGAGCCATTGCTGCCATTGCCAGCCCGCCTCGCCTTTCTCGAAACCGCCATTGTCCAGCACGTTGTCGGGCTTCGCGATGCCAGCACACGTCCAGCCGATCGCCAACCACACGACCAGTGCCAGGCGGGTGGCCAGAGCCCTGCCGCCGCTGTGAGACTTCACCCGCAAAGCCCTCTCGTCTGTCCGATGATGGCTTTCGATCGCACTCAGGGCCCGGCGGGCCGTGGTCGCAGTACGCCGGTCCCGTGAACGGTCGGCAGTTGGTCAAGACGCCCGTAGCTGCTCGGCTGGTCTGCCAGGCGACGAGACAAGATGGCGCTGGCGGCGGCGATCAGCAAAACCGACCAGGTCTTGGGGCCGACATAGGCACCGCCGGCCTGGCCGAGGATCAGCCACACAGCACCGCAGTACAGCAGGCTCGGTACGCCCAGCTTGCGCAGCCAGATGCACAGCCCGACCAGCGTCACGATGCCCCAGATCAGGCCGAGATAGATCCAGTGCAGCCAGAAGTAGTTGGTGAGCACCTCGCTGACCTTGGAGATGCGCCACGCTGACTGGAACCCATCGGCATTCATGAAGACGGTCAGCACCAGGTCTGTGATGAACGGCTCCCCGGTCAGGCCGCTGCCGGCCCAGGGGTAGCGCTTGAACACTTCGAAGGCGACCAGCATCGGGCCGATGACGCGATAGAAGAAACTGGCGTCCTTGCCGCTGGAATACTCCGAGATGCGCTCGGCAAACAGTGAGCTGCCGACCACGATGGCGATCGCGACCAGGATCATCGACACCGCAAGACCGGCAATCATCCGTGTGGCCGACCCCGTCGTGCCGCCCTTCCCGCCCAGGAAGATCAGATACGGCACCGCGAGCATGAGCATCAGCAGCAGCGTCGGTCCCGGCATCAGCACCAGCCCCACGCCCATCAGGCCGACATAGACGATGAGCTTCCATCGCCAGGTGCTGACCACCAGCCAGGTGAAGCTGAAGTGGGTGAAGGTGAAGGTGACGGCGGACGGTTCGGACGTAAACAGCTTGGGCCGCACGCGGCCGTACAACAGCTCGTCGCGCAGGTCGGCATCGTATACGATGCCGCCATCATAGATACGCGCGCGGACGGCATCGCTGATGGAGCGCAGGCCGGCATATTGCTCGAGCAGGCATCCGACCGCGATTGCCAGGCAGAACGTCAACAGGATGCGCGCAATCTGCCGGCGTTCAGTGTGCACCATCGTGACGAAGAAGGCATAGCAGATGACCAGCGAGTAAGTCAGCTGCAGCCATCCTGTGAAGCGTTTGCTGAGGAAGGCGTAGTTGGTCGCCGACAGGATCGAACCCAGGTACAGCGCGATCACGAGCAACAGCCCGCCGAGATGGACCGGATCGAGCCGATCGCGCCGGCGCCACAGCAGCAACAGCCCGGCAAACCCCGATGGCGCACACGTCAACGGAACGGTCGACGTGACCATCAGCGAGACGTTCAGATAGAGGCCGAGCAGAAAGATCACGACCAGCGTCGCGTCGAACCAGCCGAGCGGCTGTGTGGTGTATTGGTCGTTCATGGCCCGGCGATCGCAGACCGCAGCTGTCGGCCGCGGCTGGCCCAGTCGAACTTGTCGCCACAGGCGGCGAATGCCCGTTGCTGAATGCGGTTCAGCTGGTCGATGTCGTCCATCGCGTCAAGCACACCTCGCGCCAGCGCGGCATGATCGGCGAACAGCTTGATGCCGTCATCTGGACGCAGCGGAACGCCGGCCACCGAACCCTCCAACCCGAAGATCGGCAGCCCGTTGAACACATACTCGAGCACCTTGAGCTTGAAGCCGCCGCCGTTGAGTTCCGGCACGATGGCGATGCGCGCGTTGTCCATGTAGCCGGTCACATCCGGTACCGTGCCGGTGAACGTCGTCGCAACCGCGCCCTTGCGCAGCCGATCGAGAAACGACTCCTCGGCGCTGCCGATAACCTCGAGCTCGGCGCCGCGCTCCGCGAACAGCGGATCGGCCACGCTGACGAAGTCCTCAAGATTCATGCGCTTGGCGATCCAGTCGTAGCTGCCGACAATGATCGCGCGGCGCGGCAAATCCGCCGTGATCTGCCGCCCTGTCACGCGCCGCCCCTGGTAACCGGGGGTCAGCACCTCGATGGGCTTGGTGGGCTGGCGTTCACGGTAAAGACGGCAGTCCTCAGGCGTGATGGCGGTGACCATGTCCACGGCCTCGACCAGATCGCGCTCGAGACGCGATACTTTCAGGGCATCGAGCCGCACTGCCT
>DATEIF010000240.1:0-8339 GCA_035279205.1 Vineibacter sp. | reverse complement strand
GCACGTAGGACTGCAGCGCGCGATCCTCAACGCCAGCGCGTCGCTGCGGACCTTGGGCAGCGACCGGCAGGCCGTGGCCCAACTGAGGGAGGACATCGCGGCCTTGCAGGAGCTGGAAGCGCTCCTGGGCAAGGACAAGGTCAGCGCCGTAGAACGAGAGAAGCTGGTCGCCGCCATCCGCAAGCTGGCGCACCTTGGCGTCGACCTGGCGGCGGCGGAGCGCGAAAGAAACATCATTCGCCGGCAGCCGGAGACTCCGTCGGAAGCCGAGCGCTATCTGCGGCAGGTCGCGCCGCGGCGGCGCTATCCGGACCGTCGCGGGCCTGGGTCTCCGCTACCGCCGCTGCCGAGCCCGTCACTGTCGGTGACGGCAAACGATGTCGTCAATGCCGGCACGCTGAGCGACGAGAAAGCGAGCCTTGCCGCCATGAGCGAGGAATTGCGGCATCGGCGCGACGAGTTGCTGCGGAGTCTGCGCACCCTGGTGAGCGGCGTGGTCAACGAAGATCCGGTGCGCCAGGATGTTTCCTATTGGGCCGTGGAAAACATCGTGTTGGCGGTTGCAGCCCTGCGAACAGCGGAAGCGCTCGAGGAACTGCTCAGGTGGGCTGCCGATCTCGAGGCTCGCTTGGCTCAGCGTCGTCAGGGCAACGCGCAGCTGCGCAGCGAAATGACAACCTACGAAAACGCGTTGCTCGAGCAGCGTCGACGCGATGCCAACTGCTCTCAGCTCATTGCGGATCTGCTGCCCTACTTCGACTCGGCGAACGGCCGTCTGTTGCTGGACCGCATCGCCACCGACAGATCGCGGGCATCAGGCGTGCTCAATATCGAGAAGCTGCCGGGCAACGAGCCCCCGACGCCCCGCGTGTCGGATGATCTGGTCAACCAGGCGGCGGTGCGGCAAGCCGTCGACGCGCGCCAGGCTCAGGAGGGCATACCGCCGGCAAAACTCCGCGCGTCCGATCTGCAAAAGGCGCTGGTGGACAAGAAGGAGGGGGCTGCCGGAATCATCATGCCTGTTGTCGAGGCCGCGTGCCGGCGCGGCATGAACGTTGGCGAGCTGATCGCTTTCTTTGAAAACGCGAGCCGAGAATTGGCCACGCGTCCGAGGTGAATGTGGGAGCGCCCGTCCGGCTCAATCCAGCTTTAGATTCAGCTCACGCAGCAGCGCGGTGAAGAACGCGGTGTCGGCCGCGACCTGGCGCACGAAGGCATCGTGCGGCTGATGCTCGGCGCGCTGCGCCACCATCAACAGCTTCTGCTGCAGATCGGGCGATTGCGCGATCTTGCCCAGCTCGGTCGACAGGCGTTCGACGACGTCCTTGGGCGTGCCCTTGGGGCCGAACAGGCCGAACCAGCTGCGCGCGCGGAAGCCCTTGAGGTCGAGGCCCAGCTCGTCGGCGGTCGGCGTGTCGGGGATGTCGGCCATGCGCTCCTTGTCGGCCACCAGCACGGCGCGCACCTTGCCGGCCTTGGCCTGCGGCAGGAAGGAAGGGTCGAACACCATGTGGATGCGGCCGCTCATGACGTCGCCGACGGCATCGACGATGGTCTTGTAGGGCGCGTGCTGCATCTGGATGCCGGCGGCGCGCGTCAACACCTCGCCGGTAAGATGGGTGATGGTGCCGAGGCCCGAGGAGCCGAACCAGTACTTGCCGGGGTTGGCCTTGGCCAGCGCCACGAACTCGGGCCACGTCTTGACGCCAAGCTCGTTGGTGAGAGTGACCACCAGCAGCGGCGTCGAGAGCCGCGCGATCGGTGTCAGGTCGGCCGGATCGTAGTTGGTCTTGCGTACAACCGGCGTGATCGCGAGCACGGCGGTCGGTGCCAGCAACAGCGTGTAGCCGTCAGGCGGTGCGCTGCCCACCATCTGGGCGCCGACGCCGCCGGAGGCGCCCGGCTTGTTCTCGACGATGACCTGTTGCCCCAGCGCCGGCGACAGCTTCTCGGCATAGAGCCGCGCCACCTGGTCGGCCGAACCGCCGGGTCCATACGGCACGACGATGCGCACCGGCTTGCCGGGAAAATTCTGCTGTGCGGCGGCTTGCGCCAGGGCAGCAAACAGGATGGCGATGACACCGACGGCAACTCTGAGCACGCGTTTCCTCCTATCGCGGCATTTCGCGCCAGCACGGTACCATTGCCGATCGGCCTCAGGGCCGCTAAGCGTGAAGACAAGGAATGCCAAAGAGGAACGCCATCATGGCCGTGGGTGACATCTACCGTGCGCTGCACGCCCGCTCCCTCAGCGATCGCGAAGGCTTCTGGCTGGAGCAGGCCGCCGCGATCGACTGGCATCGCAAGCCGGACCGCGCGCTCGACGACAGCACGCCGCCATTCTATCGCTGGTTCCCGGGCGGCGAGCTCAACACCTGCCACAACGCGCTCGATCGCCATGTCGATGCCGGTCACGGCGACCGGCTGGCGCTGATCTACGACTCGCCCGTCACCGGCACCCAGCGCCGCTACACCTATCGCGAATTCCGCGATGCCACGGCCGAGCTGGCCGGCGCCATCGCGGCACTGGGGGTCGGCAAGGGCGACCGCGTCATCATCTACATGCCGATGATCCCCGAGGCGGCGATGGCGATGCTGGCCTGCGCGCGGCTGGGGGCCATCCACTCGGTGGTGTTCGGCGGTTTCGCTGCCAAGGAGCTGGTCTCGCGCATCGACGACTGCGCGCCCAAGCTGGTGCTGGCCGCCTCATGCGGCATCGAGCCCGGCCGCATCGTCGAATACAAGCCGCTGCTCGACCAGGCGCTGGCACTGGCCAAGCACAAGCCGGCGCACTGCCTGGTCCTGCAGCGGTCGCAACGCCCGGCGACGATGGTCGAGGGGCGCGACCTCGACTGGACGACATTCGTTTCGGGCAAGCCGCAGGCGCCGTGCGTGCCGGTCAAGGCCACCGATCCGCTCTACATCCTCTACACATCGGGCACGACCGGCCAACCCAAGGGCGTGGTGCGCGACAACGGCGGCTACTGCGTGGCGCTGCACTGGTCGATGAAGAACCTCTACGGCGTCGCGCCGGGCGAGGTGTGGTGGACGGCCTCCGACGTGGGCTGGGTCGTGGGCCACAGCTACATCGTCTACGGGCCGCTGATCTACGGCGCCACCAGCATCCTCTATGAGGGCAAGCCGGTGGGTACGCCCGACGCCGGCGCCTTCTGGCGCGTGATCGCCGAGCACAAGGCGGTGGCGCTGTTCACGGCGCCCACGGCGTTCCGCGCCATCAAGAAGGAAGACCCCGAGGGCAAGCTGCTGAAGCAGTACGACCTCAAGCACTTTCGTACCCTGTTCCTGGCCGGCGAGCGCGGTGATCCGCCGACCATCGAATGGGCGCAGCGCATGCTGGGCGTGCCGGTCGTCGATCACTGGTGGCAGACCGAGACGGGCTGGGTGATCTGCGGCAACTTCGTCGGGCTGGAGCCGATGCCGGTGAAGCCGGGTTCGGCTTCGGTGCCGGCGCCAGGCTGGGACATCCAGGTGCTGGACGCGGCGGGCAATGCCGTCCCGCGCGGCGAGATCGGCGCCATCGTCGGCAAGCTGCCGATGCCGCCGGGCACGTTCCCGACACTGTGGAATGCCGACGAGCGCTTTCGCCAGGCCTATCTCGCGGAGTATCCCGGCTACTACAAGACGGGCGACGCCGGCTTCATCGATGCCGACGGCTACGTGTCGGTGATGACCCGCGTCGATGACGTCATCAACGTCGCCGGCCACCGCCTCTCGACAGGACAGATGGAAGAGGTGCTGGCCTCGCACGATGCGGTGGCCGAGTGCGCCGTGATCGGCGTCGCCGACGATCTCAAGGGGCAGGTGCCGCTGGGATTCCTGGTGCTGAAGGCCGGCGTTGAGCAGCCGCACGGCGAGATCGTCGCCGAGGTCGTGCGCATGGTGCGCGACCGCATCGGGCCGGTGGCCTTCTTCAAGACCGCTGTAGTGGTGGGGCGGCTGCCCAAGACCCGGTCGGGCAAGATCCTGCGCGGCACCATGCAGAAGATCGCCGATTCACAGGCCTACACCACGCCTGCCACCATCGATGATCCGGCCGTTCTTGGCGAGATCGGCGAGGCACTGAAGCCCGCAGGTTACGCGCGGAAGTAGGCTCCGTCATCCCGAGCGCAGCGAGGGATCTCCTGCGGCAGGCGCATGGTGCGTCCTTCGCGGGAGATCCCTCGCTGCGCTCGGGATGACAGGCCGCTTAGCGGCGGCGGTACTGGCCGCGGGGCGGGCCGCCAGGGGACATGCTGCTGCGTTCGTCCTTGTGGCGGAAGATCAGCCGGCCCTTGTCGAGATCGTAGGGTGACATCTCGACCGTAACCCTGTCGCCGGCCAGTGTCCTGATGCGGTTCTTCTTCATCTTGCCGGCGGTGTAGGCAATGATCATCCGGCCGTTGTCGAGCTGAACGCGATAGCGGGCATCCGGCAAAATTTCGGTCACAAGACCTTCAAACGGGACCATTTCTTCTTTGGCCATGGGCAAACCTTAACCTGCGGCGTCTGATCGAGGCATCGTCCGTCGCTGCGCCGAAACGGCGGCGGAGCGAAGCGGCGGTGGGCGCCGACGCTTCGGCAATCACGAAAGCTCATGATGCGGCGAGCAAAACTAGTCCGTCCATAGCCCTGCCGTATCGTGAACCGGGCTATGCTCTAGCGGTTTTGTCGAGCGGAGTACAGCCACATGGCGCGCCTTGAAGATCTGACACCGGCCATGCGCCAGCGTCTGACGGACCTGGATTGTCCGAAATATGACACTGGCCCTTTCGTGACCGGCGGGCCGTTGGCCGGGCGCCGGGTGGCCATCGTGACGTCGGCGGCGCTGATGAGGCGGGGCGAGCGCCCGATGATGCCGGGTGAAAACGTGTTTCACGAGCTGCCGACATCGCTGGCGGCCGGCGACATCGTGATGACGCATGTTTCCGTGAACTACGATCGCACCGGTTTTCAGCGCGATATCAATGTCGCCTATCCCATCGACCGGCTGCGCGACTTGGCGGCGGACGGAACGATCGGGTCGGTCGCCGATCGGCACTACTCGGTCATGGGCTCCAACGACCCGCAGGCCTGGGGCGAGCTCGCCGACCGCATGGTGGTGCGTCTGAAAGACGACCGGGTCGATGCCGTGGTGCTCAGTCCGGTCTGACCGTTCTGTACGCGCGCCGTGAGCGCGCTGGGCCACCTGATCGAGCAGCGCGGTATCGCCACCACGGCGATAGGCTTGATCCGATTGCACATGGAAAAGACCCGTGGGCCACGCGGCCTGTGGGTCCCGTTCGAACTGGGCCGGCCGCTGGGCGAGCCGGAGAACGCGGATTTCCAGCGCCGCGTGCTGCTGGCGTCGCTGCGGCTGCTGGAGCGCGGCGACGGACCGGCGATCCTGGAGGATTATCGCGAGGATGCGCCGGGTCGCCTGCCGGCTGCCGGCTGGACGCCGGCTGTCGCCTTGCCGCCGATGTCGGCACCCGCCGCCGATGCGTCGGCGTGGGATTGGACGCGCGCGCTGGAAGCCGAGCTGGCCGAAGTACTGCCGGCGTGGGACCGCGTGCAGGCAGCGCGCGGGCGCACGACCGTGGGCGCCGGCCGCCTGCCGGTGGCGGCGTGGGCCAGCCTGCTGTGCAGTTTCCTGGAGGGGCAGTCGATAGGACCGAGCCCGGTCCCTGATCTGCGCGCCATCCAGGCGGCACGCTACGTCATCGACGATCTGAAGGCGCTGTACACCGAGGCAGCTGTGGCAGCAGGCACAGCGCCCAGCAGCCAGCAGGTACTGGACTGGTTCTGGGACCACACGGTGGCGGCCCGATTGATCCGGGCGGTGCGCAAAGCCTGCCTGGTCAGCACCGACAAGGTGCTCACCATTGTCGGCGGCAATCAGCTCGTGCCGTCAGCGCGGGTGTAGGCTTTCATGGTTCGACAAGCTCACCATGAAGGCTCTTGGCGCCGCATCACTCCTTGACGATCGGCTGCTCGGCCTCGCTGGGGTCGACATCGGTTGCCGCATGGTCGGCCGCCGCCATGGCTTCGGCCTTCTTCTTGGCCGACTCGTCGCGGGCCGCCTTGCGGCGGGCCTTGTCCAAGGCTGCGTTGAGATCGCGCAACGTGCACAGACCCAGCGTGATCGGATCGCGCGGCTTGATGTTGGGCGTGTTCCAGTGCGTGCGATCGCGCACCGCCTGGATCGTGCTTTTGGTCGAGCCGACCAGCTTGGCGATCTGGGCGTCCTGCAGCTCGGGGTGGCTCTTCAGCAGCCAGGCGATGGCGTCGGGCCGGTCCTGGCGCTTGGCGACCGGTGTGTAGCGCGGTCCGCCGGCACGCGGCGCCGGCTGCGGCCGATCGTGCGTCAGGAGCCGCAGCTGGGCCGTGGGGTCGGCCTCGCAGCGGGCGATCTCTTCCTTGGTCAGCTCGCCGTTCACCAGCGGGTCGCGTCCCACCATGCCGGCGGCGACTTCGCCATCGGCAATGGCCTGGATCTCCAGCAGGTGCAGCCCGCAGAAAGTGGCAATCTGCTCGAAGCTCAGGGTTGTATTTTCGACCAGCCAGACGGCGGTGGCCTTCGGCATCAGCGGCGTAGCCATGGCTCTTCTCCTGCGGTTCCGACCCGGAAGCCGCTTGCACCCGCCGCGCGGCTACCGTCCGAATAATGAATGAGTTGTCATCGTTATATAGGTGGCCCATTGGCCGGGTCAAAGACTATCGAGCGCCGCCTCAGATTGAGGGACTTCCTAAGTTACTGTAATAATTGCCTTTTTAAGACGTCTGCCATTTTTTCCCCAATCATTACAGTCGTAAGGTGGGTATTGGCGCGGCAATCGGCCGGCATGACGGAGGCGTCAACTACTCGAAGACTGCGCACGCCCTGCACCCGGCAATGGACGTCGACCACGCCCGGGCCGTCGTTCGGGCCGGTCATCCGGCAGGTGCCGGCGGCGTGCTGGGCATCGGTGGCCTCGGCCAGCAGCAGGGCATCGAGGGCGTCGTCGTCGAGCGCCGCAGCCTCATGGGCGGCGGTTCCCGTCATGCCCATGGTGATGGATTGGGCGATGTCGGCAACCGCCGGCTGCGCCAGGATCCGGAACAGGCGCCGTGCACCATCACGCATGCGCAGCAGGTCGCGCGCATCGGACAGCATGTTCTCCTCGACGAAGGGGTCGACGCGTGGATCGGCCGATCGCAGGATCACCTCGCCGCGCGACAAGGCCTCGAAGACCGAGACCGACACGCTGCCCGGCGACGGTCGTGACACATCGTCGTCGGCGAAGCCACGATGGTTCATGGCCAGGAAGATCATGTCGTTGAAGCCGCCGCCGGCCTGGCCGGAACTGTAGGTGACGCAGACATTGGTGTGGCGCGCATCGACATGCGTGGGCTGGTGCGCCGGCTTCAGGCGGACTTCGGCCCGCACCACGGGATGGTCGAAGAAATGGCGCCCGACCGCGGGCAGATGGTGGCGCACCGTGATGCCGTGTTTCTTGAGCGTCGCCGCGTCGCCGATTCCCGAGCGCATCAGTAGGGCCGGCGAATGCACGGCACCGGCACTGGCGACGATCTCCCGCCCGCGATAGGTCGCACGCCGCGTGCCGTGCAGAACCTCGACGCCGACCGCGCGGCCCTCATCGTCGATCACGATGCGGTCGGCCAGCGCCTCGCCGATGATGGCAAGGTTGTTGCGGCCGCGCGCGGGCTCTAGGTAGGCATCGTTGGTCGACACGCGCCGGCCGTCGCGGCAGGTAACGGGATAATGCGCCACGCCGCTGCTGCCGGGCGCGTTGAGGTCGTTGTTCCAGGGATAGCCCTCGGCTAGTGCCGCCGTGGCGACGGCGCGGTCGACGGCACCCCACTGCGAGCGTGGCGCGCGCCACACCGGCAGCGGTCCGTCGGCGCCGTGGTAGGGCGCGCCGCTGAAATTCTCGTCGGCCTCCTGCCGGCGGAAGAACGGCAGCACGTCCTCGGATGCCCAGCCGGTGCAGCCCAGCGCCGCCCAGTGATCGAACGCCGCCATCACGCCGCGGATGGCGATCAGGGCATAGACCGACGACGACCCGCCCATGCCGCGGCCGCGCCAGTAGAGTCGCGGCTGTTGCACCGGGGTGCGGCGCGCCATCAGATCGGGCCACTGGTAGAGCGCCTGCAGGCGCGGCGGCATGATGATGCGCAACGGATTGATGCTCGCCATCTCCGGCGGCGTCTCGGCCGAGCGGAAGTCGCGGCCGGCTTCCAGCAGCAGCACGCGCCGCCGTCCGTCTTCGCTCAATCGCGCCGCCAGCGTCGCCCCCGCCGAGCCGGCACCGATGATGATGACGTCGAAGGTGGTTTCAGGTTCGATCATTGCCCACGAC
>DATEIF010000239.1:0-4995 GCA_035279205.1 Vineibacter sp. | reverse complement strand
ACGGGTGGTTCACGTGCGCAGCAACAGCCGCCCCCGCCGCCTGACGACAACGCTGCTGCTGGCGGCGATGGTGCTGGCGTTGCTCGGCGCCGGCGCGTTCGCCTGGTGGGGCTGGCACCTGTTCGACGGCGGCGCGCCGTCCGGGGCGGTGCTGCCGATCGTGATCGGTGTCGTGGCGACGCTGGCCATCGGCTGCGGCCTGATGGCGCTGATGTTCTACAGCAGCCGGCATGGCTACGATCGCAACGCTGCGCGCGACGACGACGGACGCTGACAGCCACGCTAGAGCGGTCGTCCTACGTTGCGCCGGCTTTCTGGCGTTGGCCCAGTGCCGTCTGCTTTGCCTTGTCGAACTCGGCGCGCCGCCGGGCGACCTCGTCCGCACTCATGCGCGCCACATTGGAGTAGTCGAGCTTCCAGTCGCCATCCTCCGACCAGCGCAACGGCGACTGCACCGTGGTGCGCGGGCCTGGCGCGCTTTGCAGCACCTTCAGCGCCAGGTCGAGCGTGAAAGCCTGAGTGTCGGGTTCGTGCGGCTTGCCGGCGGCGTTGCCCAGCGGGAAATCGCTGAACAGGAAGCGCGGCACGCCGGCGTGCTCGACGATGTCCTTCGCCGCGCCCATGATGATGGTGGCGATGCCGTTACGTTCGAGATGTCGGGCGACCAGACTCACGGTCTGGTGACAGACGGGTCATGTCGGCACGAGCAGCGCCGCATCGACCTGATCCTGCCGGCAGCGCGCCAGGATCTCCGGCGCATCGGTTTCCAGCGTGACCCGCTGGCTGCGGTTGGTCGGCGCGCCGTGAAAGCGCGGCGCCAGTCTGAAGCGGCCCTCGTTTGCGAACCGGCGCATCAGCGGCAGCGGAAACCAGGTGTTGCTGTCCGTGGCCGTCGTATGCTTGCGGTCATAGCCGATATGGGCGATGCGGGTGTCGTGATCGACCGCCGTATCGCCCGAATAGACGGTGTAGAATTTGGCGGCGGCGTTGTAGGCCGCGCCGGGGCCCTGGTCGCCCTTGTCGGGCTGGAACGGCGCTGCCGTGGTGATCAGCGCCACCGTGCTGTCAGCCAGCGCCCGGGTGAGCGGCTGGAACGGCGCGTCGGTATAATGAGCCCAGCGGTAGGGATTGTCGTAGCCCAGCGCGAGGTAATAGTCCCGCGTGCGGCGCATGTATTCGACGGGCGCGTCGTGATCGGGCGCGAAGATGTGGGAATCGGCCATAAGGCAACGCTAAAAGCGTGGTGCCAGCAGGTCAACTGCCGTTGACGCAAACCGGCTTCTGCCCGCTGATGACGGGCCGGCTCATGAGCGTCGCTGGAGCGACGCGGTCCCAGCCGTCACCAGAGCCACCACGTGTGTGTCAGCGACCAGCGTCGGCGCGCACCTGCTTCTGCTTCTCCAGCGCCGCCAGCGCGATGCACAGGGCGATCCCTTCGGCGGCGGCGCGGACCTCCTCCAGCACCGGAAAGGACGGGGCGAGCCGCAGTGTCCGATCGTGCGGGTCGCGGCCCAGCGGCCAGGTGGCGCCGGCGGGCGTAAGGGCGAGGCCGGCCTCGTTGGCCAACGCCACGACGCGCGCGGCGGTGCCGTCGGTCGCATCGACGGTGATGAAGTAGCCGCCGTCCGGCCGCGTCCAGCGCGCCGCGCCGGTACCGGCAAGATGACGATCCAGCGCCTCGGCGACCGCGTCGAACTTCGGCGCCAGCAGGGCGCGATGGCCCTCCATGTGGCGGCGCACGCCGGCGGCATCGCGCAGGAAGCGCAGGTGCCGCAGCTGGTTCAGCTTGTCGGAGCCGATGGTGCGCTTGCTGGCGCGCGCCAGGAACCAGCGCAGATTGGCGGGCGAGCTCGCAAACAAGGCCAACCCAGCGCCGGCCAGCGTGATCTTGGACGTCGAGGCGAAGACGAACGGCCGGTCGGGATGGCCGGCGTCGGCGCAGGCATCGACCACGTTGAGGATCTCGTGCTGGCGCGCTGTCAGGTGATGGACGGCATAGGCGTTGTCCCAGAACAGGCGGAAGTCGGGCGCGCCGGTGGGCATGGCGGCGAGGCGGCGGACGGTTGCGTCGGCATAAACCTCGCCCGACGGGTTCGAGTACTTGGGCACGCACCACATGCCCTTCACGGCGGGATCCGCCACCAGCGCCTCGACCGCATCCATGTCCGGGCCCTGTGCGGTCATCGGCACCGGCAGCATGCGCACGCCGTACTCCTCGCACAGCGCGAAGTGGCGATCGTAGCCCGGCACCGGGCAGATGAATGCCGGCGCCGTCTCCCTCGACCATGGCGCGGCGCCGCCCGGCACGCCCTTCAGCAGGGCCCAGACCAGGCAATCGTGCATCAGCGCCAGGCTCGAGTTGTCGGCGATGAAAACCTGGTCGGCCGGCGTGCCCATGATCGGCGCAAACAATGCCCGCACTTCGGGCACGCCCTGCAGGAGGCCGTAGTTGCGCACGTCGTCACCCGCGTCGGTGAAATGATCGCCGTTGCCGGGCAGCGTGAACATCGGGTTCGCCAGGTCGAGCTGCGCCGCCGAGGGTTTGCCGCGCGTCATATCGAGCTTCAGGCCGCGCGCGCGAAAGGCGCCATAGGCATTGTGCACGCGCGTCCACAGGGCTTCGAGGTCGGCAGTAGACAGGTCGGCGATCGCAGGCATCGAGAAATCCAACTCGCAACGGTCAGGGTGAAAGCGCATGGTGCCACGACCCACGGGCTGATCCAACACGACAGTATGATTGCTTCGCTCAGCGCGGCGATAAGGGCCGATTCCGCTCGAACGTGTCGGGATTGTGGCAGACGTCGCGGCCGGGAGCGAAAGACATCGCCGTCGATGTCATCCGTGCCGATCTTGTGCAGAAGATCGTCATAAAACCGTCCATCTGCGTGTCGACCTTTTGACGAGAGCAACGCCGAGCGTCCATCGCGCGCTATCGCCAGTGGGAGCCCGTGCATTGCTGGCTGATGGGAAGGATCGACACCATGCAGACAAACCCCAACGCCACCACGATCCGGACGCTCGAAGACCTCGACAAACGCATCGAGCTGCGAATCCGGGAGTTCCGCGAGCGCGGCGAATTCGCGAACATCGACGATTCATACCTGGCCGAGCTGGACGAAAGGCGAAGCAAGGCTCGGCAGCGGTTGGAGACGGTCGTGAAGGCAGGCAATCCGATCGCCATCGTGGCCGCGGAGATACACCGCGAATTGCTGTCCATCGCCGACAACCTCACCAAGGCCGTGGAACAGCTCGACGCCAAGGCCATGAAACGATCAGGATGAACCCGCTCGGATCTCCGGTCTCCAAAACACACCGCCTCCCGCGCGGCGCGTAGGTTGGCGCGCGATCAGCGCGCTCGCCGCACCACAGCCGTCATCCTGACATCGAGCCCGGCGCCACGGGCGCCCGGCTCGCCTTCGCGACATCCCGTCAATCGCAACAGACACACCCAACCCCCTGCCTCCAGGAGGGCATCCGATGCTCCTCGCTGTCTTCGTCGTGGCGCCGAAGCTCGTGCGCATCGGTCTGGCTGGATTGGCCATCACGGCCACGCTGCTCGCCCACGCCCCTGTCATTGCCCGACAGATGGTCAGTGTGGCGCGAAACGAGGTCAACATGCGCGCCGGCCCCGGAACGCGCCACGAGGCGCAATGGATCATCACCCGCGGCTATCCGCTGATGATCGTCGATCGCAAAGCGGGTTGGCTGAAAGTCCGGGATTTCGAGAACGATGTCGGCTGGGTCCTGAAATCGCTCACGGGCAGCATCCCGTATCATATCGTGAAGGTGCGCGCGGCGAACCTGCGCGCCCGCCCCAGCGCGCAGAGCCGTCTTCTCGGTCGTGCCGTCTATGGCGAGGTCCTGAGGACGCTCGAGAAGCGCAAAGGCTGGATCCGGGTGCAGCAGGACGGCGGCGCAAAAGGCTGGATCGCCCGACACCTGGTGTGGGGCTGGTAGCCGCCGCACGTCATGCAACCTTTTCGCTGGGTGCGGCGTTACATCACCAGCGTCGACCCCCCAAGCGACGCTACCTCTCGTAGGTCTAGACCGCCGCACCTCCTCTCCCCCCGTGCGGCGGTCTTTTTTTCGACGCGGTACCAGGACTTGCCGCCGCGCCCGCGCGCCCGATCTCACCGGGTCTGGCGATTGAAGAAGATGACCTGGTGCGGCTCGCCTGTCAGGGCAACAACGTTGGAGACGGCGAGCGGGCGGCTCAGCCCCTTGATGGTGAGCATCCCGATGTCTTCCAGCTCGGCGAACGCGCCGGCGGCGGTGGCGACCCGCGACGTCACGAGGATCTGGCCGTCCGTCGCCACGTCGCTCAACCGCGCGGCCGTGTTCACGACAGTGCCGATGGCGCTGTAGTCGAAACGGCCCTCGAAGCCGATCTGGCCCATCGTGGCATAGCCCTGCGCGATGCCGATGCCGAAGCCGATCTGGTGGCCGCGCTTGCGCCACGTCACCGCCAGCGCCGCCACTGCGTCGCGCATGGCCACCGCCAGCCTGACGGCGCGTTCGACCGGGTCGGGGCACGGCAGCGGATCATTGAAGATCACCATCATGCCGTCGCCGACGAAGCGGTCGAGCGTGCCCTCGAAGGACTGGATGAGCGGCACCAGCGCGGCGTGATAGTCGCGCAGCAGTTCGACGACCTCCTCGGGCTCGGCGTTCTCGGCAAAGGCCGTGAAGCCGCGCACGTCGCAGAACAGCGCGGCAATATCGCGGCGATGGCTCTGCAGGATGCTTTCGTCGCCCGTCGACACGATGAGCTCGGCCAGCGACGGCGCCAGGAACCGCTTCAATCGGTTCATGCGCTCGAGCTCGCCGACCTGCGCCGCCACGCGCTCCTCGAGCGTCTTGTTCCAGCGCGCGAGCTCCTGCTGGGCGGCAAGCAGTGCGGCATTGGCGGCTTCCAGGCGCCGGTTGAGCTCGGCCTCGCGTTCCTGCGCCAAGGTCATGTCATAGGCCTTCTGCTGCATGCGCTGCGCCGCGTCG
>DATEIF010000238.1:0-8928 GCA_035279205.1 Vineibacter sp. | reverse complement strand
CTGCGCTGACCCGCTTCCGCACGGCCCTGTGGGGCGGCTGCCTGCTGCCGGCCGATGCGGCGCAGGCGCTTTTGGCACGCGCGGGCCTGGTCGGCGTGCGCGCACTGCCCGGCCCCCCACTTTCACCGATCGCCCTCATCGCTGGACAGAGGCGTGGCGATCACCAGACGTGAGATGCAAGCCATGCTTATGGAAGCGACAAACGCGGTCGCCGACCAGCTGCCGCGGCACCTGCCGGCGCTGCGGCGCTACGCGCGGGCGCTGACCGGCGATGCCGCGGCGAGCGACGACCTGGTGCAGGATTGCGCCGAACGCGCCCTCTCACGCGCTCATCTGTGGCGTGAACCCGGCAACATGCGGGCCTGGCTGTTCACCATCATGCACAACCTCAATGCCAATCGCCGTCGTCATGCTGCCTCGCGTCCGACGATGGCGATGGCGCGCGACCTGCCGGAAGCCGCGTGGCCGGCGCGGCAGATCGACAGCCTGGCGGCACGACAGACCCTCAGCGCCTTGCACCAGCTGTCGGACCCTCATCGCGACGTGCTGATCCTGGTCGCGATCGAGGGCATGCCCTACGCCGAGGCCGCCGCGGTGCTGGGCATTCCACCCGGCACCGTGATGTCGCGCCTGTCGCGGGCGCGGGCGCATCTGCGCGCCCTCACGGGCGAGACGCCGCCGGCCGGGATCAGGGCCGCGTAACCCGGGCAATGTTGCCGGCACCGATCACCAGCGATGCAAGTCGCTTGACAATTTTCACCTCGCTCTATTTATGTGTGATTGATTACTCATAAATAGGGGTGACTTTGTGCCTTCGGTAAAGCTTCCACCGCTCTTCCTCTCGGGCAGCGTCGGCGTCGGCGGCGCCAACAGGCCCACCGACGTCAAGGCCGTGCAGAACCGGCTGCAGTACGTTCGCGAGCAGTCCGTCCGCCAGAGCATTCCGCTGCGCCGCCCGGACTATGCCGGCATGGGTTCTCGCGGCATGACCTCGCGCATTGCCGACGGCGCCTGCGATGAGATCACCGTGGGCTGGATCAAGGAGTTCCAGAGCATCTTCCTGCGCAATCCCGACGGCCAGATTTCACCGGGCGGCCACACCAGCCGGTTCCTGTCGCGCTGGGAGCCGCGCCCTATCTCCAGCAAGGTGGTCTGGACCGGGCGTCTGGGCGAGGCCTGGCTGCTGATGTCGCCCTTGCTGCCCGAGGGCAGCCGCTGCACGTCGGCCTATCGCTCGGTCGACGATCAGAAGCGCGTGATCGACAACATGTTCAAGGACACCTACGGCAGCGAGCTCAAGGCCAAGCTTGGCGTGGCCACGTACGACGCCATCCTGGCCAGCACCGACGACAAGCGCTATCCGCGCATGGTGAAGGAATTGCGCGGCCTGGGGCAGGACGTCGCGACGCCCGGCACCAGCCCGCATCAGTTCGGCAAGGCCATCGACATCGGCGGCCCCAAGGAGATCGACGACGAGCAGGTGCGAGTCGCGCGCATGGTGGGCACGGCCAACAATGCGCTGTTCAGCGGCAAGATCCTGAAGGAGCGCAACGGCTGCGTGCACGTTGAGATCAGGTAGAGGCCGCGCTAGGGTCGACCCGCCGGGCAACACGGGCCCGGCGGGAAGGGCCTCATCGATCTCGATCTGCACGGCAAGACGGCGCTGGTCACCGGCGCCCATCGCGGCACCGGCGCCGGCATCGCCTGGGCCCTGGCCCGCGAGGGCGCGCACGTCGTGGTGAACGGGCCGACCGAGGACGCGGCCGGCGACACCACCAAGACCATCGTGGCCGCCGGCCACCTCGCCAGCATCGCCGCCGGCGACGTTGCCACCCACGAGGGCGCCAACGCCGTGGTGGCGCGCCTGGTCGAGGCCAAGCGCGACGTCGACATCCTGGTCGCCAACTACGGCACCGCCGAGCGCAAGCGCTGGACCGACGCCGACGACGAGGCGTGGCTTGGCATGTACGAAAAGAACGTCTTGTCGGCCGTGCGCCTGATCCGCGCCTTGACGCCGGGCATGAAGGCCCGCGGCCACGGCCGCGTGATCCTGGTCGGCACCATCGGCTCGACGCGGCCGGCGGCACGCATGCCGCACTACTACGCCGCCAAGGCAGCGCTGCCGGCGATCACCGTCAGCCTGGCCAAGGAGCTGAGCGGCAGCGGCATCACGGTGAACCTGGTCAGCCCCGGCCTGATCGCGACCGCCGAGGTGATCGACATGGCCCGCAAGCGCGGCAAGCGCGAGACCTGGCCCGAGGCCGATGATCCCAATCCCACGGCGCTGCTGCGCCGGCTCGCGGCCAGCGACATGCCCAACCCGGTCGGTCGCGTCGCCACGGTCGACGAGGTCGGCGACCTGGTGGCATTCCTCGCCGGCAACCGCGCCGCCTTCATCAACGGCCAGAACATCCGCATCGACGGCGGCGCCGTCGACGTGACGTAGCCCCTCTCCCGCAAGCGGGAGAGGGAGGGGCCCACGCGAAGCGTGGGAGGGTGAGGGGCCAAGCACGCTGTATTGAGTCCTTAAGCCCTCACCTCGGTGTATCGGCCGGAGGCCGATACACCTGACCGCGCGCTTCCGCGCGCGTCGACCTCTCCCGCTTGCGGGAGAGGTGAAAACGGTGCCACCATAGAGCAACAGTTTTCCTCCGGAGGTCCCTCATGGACACCATGACCACGCAGGCCGGCACCGGCCGCGAGACTGGCCACGCTGCACGGCTGAAGATCCGCCGCGGCGATCACCGGCTGCCGACCGCCGGCCTGGCGCCGGGCTACGTGCAGGGCAACCTCGCCGTGCTGCCGGCGGCATTGGCGGCCGACTTCCACCGCTTCTGCCACCTGAACCCCAAGCCCTGCCCCCTGCTCGCAGCGTCGGAGCCGGGCGACCCGCGCCTGCCCAGCCTGGGCGCCGACCTCGACATCCGCACCGACATCCCGCGCTATCGCGTGTGGCGCCACGGCGAGCTGGTCGAGGAAGTCGACGACCTCAAGAAGGTGTGGCGCGACGATCTGGTCGCCTTCGTGCTGGGCTGCTCGTTCTCCTTCGAGGAGGCCCTGATCGAGAACGGCCTGGACCTGCGCCACATCAGCTGCGGCACCAATGTGCCGATGTACCGCACGTCGATCCAGACGGCGCCCGCCGGACCGTTCCACGGCCCGATGGTGGTGTCGATGCGCCCGTTCCGTCCCGCCGATGCGATCCGCGCCGTGCAGGTGACGTCACGCTTCCCCTCGGTGCACGGCGCACCGGTGCATCTGGGCAAGCCGGAGATGATCGGCATCAAGGACATCGCCAAGCCCGACTACGGCGATGCCGTGCCGGTGCATGACGACGAGCTGCCGGTGTTCTGGGCCTGCGGCGTCACCCCGCAATCGGTGATCGCCACGGTCAAGCCCGAGTTCAGCATCACGCACGCACCGGGCTACATGCTGGTGACCGATCTGCTGAACGCGCGCTTGGCGGTGCTGTAGGCCGGCCCTACCCCGCGTACGGCAGTTCCCACGACCGGCTCTCATAGCCGGCGGCGAAGGCGTTGTTGGTCTGGTAGGGATTGCGGTTCACCAGCGGGCGGGCATAGAGCGGATGCGTCATGCTGCGCACCTCGTGCTCGATCCTGAACAGCGGCCTGCCCGTGTCCAGATCGGTGATGTCGAGGATGCGGTATTGCCACTGGCTGCTTTCCTGCGACACCAATCCGCGCTCCAGCAGCCGCCGGTACGGCCCCGAAAAATCCGCCAGGTAGACCTGGATATGGTGACCGTCGTAGGCCGGCACCGCATCGTTGGTCTCGCGGAAGCGCAGACGCTGATCGCGACCGACGATCACCTCGGCGCAGGGGCTGCCGCCCGCCTCGATCACGCGTGACGGCGCCGCAAAGATGTCGCGGTAGAACCGGCTGATGCCGGCAGCGCTGCCGACCGGGACATCGAACGTGATGTAGCCCATGCCCAAGGCAACGCGACCGAAGCGATCGTCCGGTTCGTGGATCCGGATCCGGTTGCCCCACGGGCACACCGCATCGATATGGTCGGCATGCTCCGTCACCGCGAAGCGGCTGCCCGCGAGCGCGGCGCCGACGCCGGCGAGGCGCTTCAACAGCCAGGCCCGGTCGGGAATGACCAGGCCCACTTGGCCGCGCAGGACCTGCGGCTGCCCGGTGGGCAGGTGGAACTGGCTGCGCCCGACATTCACCCACATGTTGTCGACGCTGGTCATCATGTAGGGATCGCGCGTCAATCCCAACCCAGTGACATAGAACAGCGTCGCCAGGCGCTGGTCGGGCACCGTCACGTTCACGTGCTCCAGATGGACGATATTGCTGACGTCCTCCTGGCTTCTGTCGAAACCGTTGCGGCCTGTCATCGATCATCCCTCGCTTGCAGGCGGCTCAGCCCTTGACGGCGCCGGCGGCCAATCCCTCGACGATGTATCGCTGCAGCAGCGCCACCAGGATTACCGTGGGCGCCAGCGCCAGCAGGCAGATCGCCATCATCAGGTTGAAGAAGACATGGACATCGCCGACCAGGCTTGCAATCACCACCGGCAGGGTCATGACGTCGGGGCGGGCATTCAGGATCAGCGGGATCAAGAGCTCGTGCCACGAAATGATGAACATGATGACGCCGCAGGCCGCCAGCGCCGGCGTCGACAGCGGCAGGACCACGGACACGAAGGCCCGCAACCGGCTGCAGCCGTCGATCCGCGCCGCCTCCTCCAGCTCGCGCGGGATCGAGTCGAAATAGGGCGCCAGGATCAGGATGGCATAGGGCAGCAGGAAGCCGGTCTCGGCGATGATGACACCGGACAGCGAGTTGAGCTGGCCCAGCGAGCGCATCACCACGTAGAGCGGGATCATCAGCACGATCACCGGCACGAAGCGCGCCACGACGTTGGCCTGCATCAGGAACACGGTCCAGCGGAAGCGCAGGCGCGCGATGGTGTAGGCCGACAGCGAGCCGAACAGCAGGGTCAGGAACGTCACCGAGATCGCCACCACGGCCGAATTCAGGAAGGCGGCGTAGAAGCTCTTGATGTTGTCGGGCAGGTAGGTGACCTGATCGAAGATGCGGCCCTTCTGCTCGCCCTTGGTGAGGATGACGACGAAATTGTCGGCCGTGACCTCCAGCGGCATCAGGCGTCTGGTGTCGGCTTGCAGCGCCTTCTCCGACTGGATGCTGCCGAAAAACACGGCCACCAGCGGCAGCAGGATGAAGACGATCACCGTCACGTTGGCGACGTGCAGCAGCAGGCGCGTTGTGCGCGACGTGGCGAACATCAGAGGGTCACCCGGCGATAGATGGTGCGCAGATAGACCAGGGCCATCACGCCGATCATCAGCGCCAGGATGAAGGCCGACGCCGACCCCATGCCGAAGTTGTTGGGCGGCGAGAACGTGATCTTGTAGCTGTACCAAGCCGCCACCCAGGTGGCATCGCCCGGGCCGCCTTGCGTGATCGCCAGGATCTCCTCGAACACGGCAAAGGCGAACGCCGTGCGCAGGATCAGGATCACGGCGATCACCGGCCGCAGCAGCGGCAGGGTGATGTGCCAGAAGCGGCGCCAAGCGTGAGCGCCGTCGACAGCCGCCTGCTCGTAGAGTTCGCGCGGAATGCCTTGCAGCGCCGCGTGCACCAGGATGATGGCGAACGGCAGGGTGCGCCAGACATAGGGCACCGTGACGGCGTAGAGCGCCGTGTCGGGATTGCCGGCCCAGTTCACGGGATCGCTGATCAGGCCGAGCGTGAACAGGATCCGGTTCAGGAAACCGAACTGGAAGCTGTACATGAACGACCAGATCAGCCCGTTGGCGATCGGCGGAATGGCGTACGGCAGCAGGATCAGCAGGCGCGTGAAGCGCGATGTCCAGATGCTGGTCTGGTTGATCAGCAAGGCGATCATCACCGCCAGCACGACCTCGCTGCTGACGGTGATGGCGGTGAAGATCCCTGTGTTCTTCAGTGCCGTCCAGAACAGCGGGTCTTCCAGGACGCGGCCGTAATTCTCCCAGCCGTTGAACGGGAACTCGCCGCGCCGCAACTGCGCCAGTCCGACGCGATGCACCGACAGATAGCCGGCGTAGAGAACCGGCCAGGCCAGCACCAGGCCGAGGAACAGCAGGGTCGGCACGTTCATGAAGAACGCGAACCAGCCGGCCGACATCTCGCGAGCGAAGCGGCGGCGGTTGGTGCTCGTTGTGAGCGTTTGCGTGGTCGTCGTCATCTCATGCTGCCATATCCTCCCCAGCGCAGCTGGGGAGGTGCCCCGAAGGGGCGGAGGGGAGCCGACGTGGTCTCAGTAACAAAGACCACGTGGGGTCCCCCTCCGGCCTTCGGCCACCTCCCCCACTGTGTGGGGGAGGGAAACATCAAACCTTGCGCTTGGCGTCGGCGATGCCCTTGATCAGGTTATCGCAGCACTGGTCGGCCGTGATCTGGCCGGTCAGGCACTTCTGGACTTCGATGTTGAGCTGGTCGGTCCACGGGAAATGCCAGGGCTGATAGATCGACGAGCACACCTCGCCAATGTAGGTCGCCTGGTCCCAGATCTTCAGGATCGCCGGCACGTCGCCCCACGGCGCCCAGCCCTGCTTGATGACGTCGCTGTTCATCACCGACGTATAGCCCGACCCCAGCATCGCATCCTTGGCCAGCCCATTGGCCTGCGTGTAGTTGCCGTCCTTGGTGCGGCCACCGAGATACTGCAGCAGCTTCCAGGCCCACTCCTTGTCGCGGTTGGCCGACGACAGGAAATAGACGTGCGATACGCCGATGGTCTTGCCGTCACCCGGCGAGACGTGGACCTTCACCTTGCCCGCGATCGGCGACTGCGCCGGATCGTTGGCGACGTTCAGCCCGTAATGGTGGTTGGGGCCGCGGTAGAGGTTCTTGCCGGCGCCGAATGCCTTAGCCGACGTCGTGAACTGCACCTTCAGCGATTCGGGATCGGAAATGTCGAGGCCCTTCTCGAAGGTGTTGGCCCACCATTTCAGCGTCTCGCGCGCTACCGAGCCGGCGCCCAGCATGTGGTTGCCCTGCTTGTCGAAGAACGTGCCGCCGCGGTTCCACGTCATCTGGTACCAGGTGCCGGGCAGCTGCTCGAGACCAACGCCGGCCACCCACAGCACCGGGTAGCGCGACACGCCATCCTTCTTGGCCTTCACGCAGTGCTCGATGAACTCGTCATAGGTGGTGAACGGCTTGTCGATCTTCAGCTTCTCCATCATGTCGGCGTAGTAGTTCCACACCCACACCGCGGAGAAGTACGGCAGCCCCATGGTCTTGCCGTTGACCACGGCGATCTGCTTGGTGAAGGCGGTGAAGTCCTTGGCGTAGTCGGCGGCGCCGGGCAGGCCGTCGAGCGGCTCGACCAGACCTTGGCTGATGAAGTTCGGGAACGAGAACGGCGAGGACTGCGAAACGTCGATCTTCTCGCCGGCTGCGAACATGGTGGCGAGCTTGGTCGGATGGTCATTGAACGCCGAGATCGTCGAGTCGACCTTGACGCCCCAATCCGCCTCGAACTGCTTGGCGATGCGCGAATAGATGTCGCCGTAGGTCCACACCACGAAGTTCAGGCGATCGACCTTGCTGCGCGGCGCCTGGCTCCACGGGCCGCTCGCCTGACCGAAGGCGGCGCCCGGCCCGAGCAGGCCCAGGCCGGCCGCCGCGCCCAGAACCCGGCGGCGGCTCAATTCCCATTTGGCGATGACGTCGTCGTTCATATCACGATCCCCCCGTTACTCGACCGCCGACACCCTTGCCGGCATCGGATCCTTCACTACGCACGGGCCGGCGGACTCAACGCAAGAACCATGCCCTCTGCGGGCCAGCCCCCTACTCGGCCGCCTGTGCCTGATGCGCCTCGGCGATCGACAGCGGCCGCTCGCCGGCATTGGTCGTGCGATGCAGCTCGCGGCGGAACCCGTCGTAGTCGTTGACCGCGAAATGCTGCACGGCGCGATTGTCCCACATGGTGAGCGTATGCGGCGCCCACCGGATGCGGCAGGTAAACTCAGGCCGAACCGATTGTTCGTAGAGATAGTCGAGCAGCGGCGCGCTCTCGCGCTCGCTCATGTCGGCGAAGCGGATGGTGTAGACGCGGTTGACATAGAGCGCCGTGCGGCCCGTCTCGCCATGCACCCGCGCCACCGGATGAACCATCTCGGCCAGCGCCGCCTCGCCCGCCTGGATCTTCATACTGCGAGCCTTGTTGCGGTCGGCATACGTACCTTGCGGCCCGTAGGGACGCCGCGCGCTGTGGACCGCGCGCAGGCCGCCCAGCACCTGCTGCAGCCCCGCCGACAGCGACTCCCAGGCCAGGTACTGGTTGGCGAACATCGTATCGCCGCCGAACGGCGGCAGGTCGCGCGCATGCAGCAAGGTGAAGCTGGGCGGCCGCTCCTGGAAGCTCCAGTCGGAATGCCAGTTGCCGCCGAAATTGGCCGTGCGCTTTTCATCGGCTTCCTTGATCACGGCAATCACGTGCGGATGCGTCTCCTCACCCTCGACGAAGGGCTCGATGCCGAAGGCGCCGAAGTATCCGGTGAAGCGCTCCAGGCCGGCATCGTCGATCGGCTGGCCGGGAAAGGTCAGAACCTGGTGCTCCAGCATCGCGGCGCGGATGGCCGCGATCGTCTGCGGCTCGAGCGGCCGTGTCAGATCGATGCCCGTGACTTCCGCGCCGCAGGCACCGGCGAGGCGCTCGACCTTCAGACGCTGCTGCGGCATGCGAAACTCCTCCCACGATCACACTGTTCATTGACGGTCCATCGGCTAGGTTATCGTGCGATGGCGGGAGATGCACGCCTTTCGCCGAACTGAAAACAAGGGACCTTCCATGCTCAAGACGCGCTTCACCGAGATGTTCGGCGTTCAGTACCCGATCGTTCAGGGCGGCATGCAATGGGTCGGCCGCGCCGAGCTCAC
>DATEIF010000237.1:0-11399 GCA_035279205.1 Vineibacter sp. | reverse complement strand
GTGCGCTGATCGGCGGGGTCGGCGGCGGGTTCGTCGGCCTGCTGACTCGCAAGCTGCACGGCCTCTACTTCGCCATCGCGACGCTCGCCTTCGCCGAGATGACGCGCATCGCTCTGGACCTCTGGCACTACCAGCGCGTGGTCGATGGAGAACCCGTCGGACCCGATGGGCCCAACGGCTTCAATGGTATCCGGCGCGCCTTCGAGGACGGTTGGGATCCGGCAGCCTTCATGATCCTGATCTGGGTGCTGCTTGCCGTCACCGTGCTGGCCTTGATCCTGTTCGAGCGCACCCGTGTCGGGATCACGCTCCGCGCGGCGGGTGAAGATCCGGTGCTGACACGCCTGCTGGGCACCGACGTGGCGCGCCTGCGCGTGACGACCGCCGCCGTCGCCGGCGCCATCGCCGGCCTTGGCGGCGGGCTCTATGCGCATCTCAACACCTATATCGAGCCGCGCCTGTTCGACGTCATGCTCGGCGTGCACGCACTGGCCTATGGGCTGATCGGCGGATTGGGGACGGCGCTGGGCCCGCTGATCGGCGTGCTGATCGATATCGGCATCCTCGAGTCGACCCGGCTGTTCCAGGGCTGGCGCATGATCGCCTTCGGCGGCCTGGTCGCCGTGCTGCTGATCTGGCGACCGCGCGGCCTGCTCGATGAGCCGACCGTGCGCCGCCTGCAGGCACTGCTCGCCCGGCGGGTGCGTCATGCTTGAACTGCGCGACGTGACGGTACGACATGGTCCGACAACCGCGGTGCATCACCTGTCGCTGAGGATCGCGGCGGGCGAACTGGCAGCTTTGGTAGGCCCCAACGGCGCCGGCAAGAGCTCGCTGGCCCGCGCCATCGCCGGCACGCATCGGCCGGTCGAGGGTACGATCCAGTTTGCCGGCGCCGACATCGCGCGGCTCGATGCCGCAGCGATCGCCGCCCGCGGCCTCACCCACCTGCCCGAAGGTCGGCCGTTGGCGTTGACCTTGAGCGTCCGCGACAATCTGCTGTCAGGCGCACACGTGCTGGGCCCGCTGCGCCAGGCACTGCGGCGGCTCGCGGACGTTCTGCCGTCGTTTCCCATGCTGGTGGACCGGCTCGACCTGCCGGCCGCGACGCTGAGCGGCGGCGAACGCCAGTGGCTGGTGGTGGCGCGCGCCTTGATGGCGCGGCCCAAGCTGCTGGTGATCGACGAGCCGACCTTGGGGCTGGGTCCGCGCGCTGCGCGCGAGACGCTGGCCGTTATCGCCAGCCTGCGCGCCGATGGAACGACGATCCTGCTGATCGAACAGAACGCAGCGCTTGCTCTTGATGTGGCCGATCGTGTGCTCGTTATGAACAACGGGCGCATCGTCACGGAAGGCACGCCGCGATCCCTGCTCCACGACCCCGGCTTGGCACGCACCTATCTTGGTGTCATTGCGCGGCCGGCGCATGCATCGCGGGAGGATCGACCATGAGACGGCTGGCACTGGCGATCGCGATCTCTGTGTCAACCGTTCCGGCGGCGGCGCAAGGGCCGCGTCATCGCATCGATCTTGGCTGCCAGCCCACCGGACAGGCGCTGACCTATCTGTGCACCGTGAGCATCGCAGACGCTGCGGGTAAGCCGATCGACGGTGCCGCACCCATCCTGTCAGCCGACATGCCGTCGATGCCGATGGCGCACAGTGTCAAGCCGGTGACGGCCCAGGCCGTCACCGGAAAACCGGGCGTCTATCAAGGCCAGATGGCGCTGGAGATGCTGGGCGAGTGGGCCGTAAAAGTGCAGGTCAAGGCGCCGCGTCCCGATGTTGTGGTCCGCAAGCTCGACTTCCAGACCGACAAGGTCACGCCCGTCGCGCCGCGGTGATCGCCGGTTCACTCCACCGTGTGCCAGGCGCCGCCACAACCGCCACCACCGCCGCGCGTCCACTGGCCGCCGGCGCGATAGTTGCCCGACAAAGACAGCGCCTGTTCGCCCGCGGTCTGCAGCACCAGCATGCCGTTGGGCGCCTCGACGCCCTCGTATTGAACACCGCCACGCTCGAAATAGATCACGCCGCCTTCGGCCACCGGCACGTCGAGGCGGGCGCCAGTGCAGCCGGGCCCGGCCCGATCGCT
The DNA here is from genome assembly GCA_035279205.1 of Vineibacter sp. GTDB lineage: Bacteria > Pseudomonadota > Alphaproteobacteria > Reyranellales > Reyranellaceae > Vineibacter. The sequence continues at coordinate 9,304 of DATEIF010000237.1, read as the reverse complement.
GACATCGAGCTGCAGGGTCCACGTGTGGGGCACCGGATCGGCCACCTCGAAGGGACTGGAGGTGCCGGCCAGAATCAGGGCCAGGATGTGCTCGAGCATGACGCCATCCTCCGTACCGCGGCGAATTTTTGAGTGTTTCCTCCGCTTGCTGACCGCAGCCTGTTGAGTTCACACGTAAAAATACGGCCTGCAATCGGGCGAAACTGCGGCACCCACGCCGTCGTCACAGCCTGTATGACGCACCAACGCCGGTTGCCTCAGTGGGGCCCCTCTGATAGGTTCCGGCCGCTTTTCGGGGGCGGGGGACCGCCCCCGGACCATTTTCACTCCTCTCCAGTACCGGCCCCATGAAGGTTCCCATCAACTCGATCCGCGTCGGCAACGTCATCGACTACAACGGCCGCCTGTATGCCGCGATGAAGGTCGAGCACATCACGCCCGGCAAGGGCGGCGCTTTCGTCGCGCTGGAAGCCCGCGCGCTGAAGGAAGGCAACAAGCTGCAGGAACGCTTCCGCAGCGGCGAGACCGTGGAGCTGGTCCGCATCGACGATCACGACTGTCAGTTCCTGTACAAGGACGGCGACGGCTTTCACTTCATGAACAAGGAAAGCTACGAGCAGTTCACCATGCAGGAGGAGCAGATCGGTGCCCAGCGCGCCCAGTTCCTGCAGGACGGCATGGAGGTGACGGTCTCGATGCATGAGACCACGCCCGTGGGCATCGAGATTCCCAAGTCGGTGACGCTCAAGATCGTCGAAGCCGATGCGGTGGTGAAAGGCCAGACAGCGTCATCGTCGTACAAGCCGGCGGTGCTGGAGAATGGCGTACGCGTCATGGTGCCGCCGCACATTGCGGCCGGCACCCGCATCGTGGTCAACACCGAGACCGGTGACTACGTCGAGCGCGCCAAGGACTGACAAACCGGACCGGGGCGCCATATCGATCATCCCTTGCTGTCATCCCGAGCGTAGCAAGGGATCTTTGTCGGCCCGGCATATCAAGATCCCTCGCTACGCTCGGGATGACAGGTTCGCCGGGTCGTAGCAGCGCGGCGCCAGGATCCCATGTCCCAACCCCCTTCCCATCGCTCCGGCGGCCCGCATGGCGGATCGCGACCGTCAGACCGCCCAGTGGCCCGCGTCGGCCGCGGCTTGCTGAGCGGCGGCCGCGAGCGCTCGGCGCCGCAATCGCGCCGCACCGAGACGCCCAAGTCGCCGACCATGTTGATCATGATCCGGGCCGCGTTCGCCGCCGCGCGCAGCCTGAAGCGCGACTTCGGCGAGGTCGAGCACCTGCAGTTCACCGAAAAGGGGCCCGGCGATTTCGTCAGCAATGCCGATATCTATGCCCAGAAGGTGATCCGCCAGCATCTGCTGAAGGCGCGGCCCGACTACGGATTTCTCGGCGAGGAAGGCGAGCCCGCCCAGGGCAACGGCACCCATCGCTGGATCGTCGATCCGCTCGACGGCACCACCAATTTCATGCACGGCCTGCCGCACTTCGCGGTATCGATCGCGCTGGAGCACCAGGGTGACGTGGTCGCCGGGCTGGTCCTCAATCCGGCGACCGATGAGCTGTTCTGGGCCGAGAAAGGTGCCGGGGCCTTCCTGGAAACGCCCAGCATGGTGCGCTCGCGACGCCTGCGCGTCGCCGGCCGCAAGACCCTGCTCAATGCGCTGGTGGCCACCGGGATACCGCATCCGTCCAAGGGACAGCATGACGAATACCTGCGCACCCTGCGGCCGATGATGGCGGCGGTCGCCGGTGTCCGGCGTTTCGGCGCCGCAGCGCTGGACCTCGCCTTCGTCGCCGCCGCCCGGGTTGACGGTTTCTGGGAGTTCGATCTGTCTCCGTGGGACGTGGCGGCCGGCATCCTGCTGGTGAAGGAAGCCGGCGGTCAGGTGAGTGACATCGCTGGCGAGCCCTATCGCCTGGGCGGTTCCTCGATCCTGGCAACCAATTTTGAGCTGCACGCACCTTTGTCCAAGCTGCTCAAGGAAGCCTGAGGCGCCTCAAAAACGACTCGATCGGCTCGAATAACCGGGGCCGGCCATGATGACGGCAATGCTTCGTGTCTGCGCAGTGCCCTGGCGGTTGGTTGCAACCGCTGGCGTGCTTGCCGTCAGCCTGGCGTCGTGCCCGACCCAGGCCGAGGACCCATCCGCCGCACGCATCGATATGGCGCAACGGCCGACCCGGCCGGGCGACGTGCCGCCGCCAGCACCGCCACCGCCGGCCACCCAGCCGCGGACCGGCGTCACCGAACCGCCACAGCCCACCCCGCCCGAAGCACCGAAGCCACCACCACCGGCGGCCACGCCCTCCGCGCCGGCGGCCCCGACCGCTGCCCCGCGTGTCACCTTCGAAAAAAATGCCGCGGTGCTCGGCAACGATGCGCGCACGGTGCTCGACGGCGTCGTCGCGACCCTGCAGGCCGACGCCACGCTGCGCGTTCTGCTCAAGGCGTACAGCAGCACGGGCACGAGCATCAGCGAGGTCCGCCGCCTGTCCCTGAAACGTGGCGTGACGGTCCGTGACTACCTCGTGGCCAAGGGCATCCAGTCGACGCGCATCGACCTGCAGCCGCTCGGCATCAAGCCGCTGGACGGTCCCCAGGATTACGTCGAACTGCTCGTCGGCGGGAAGCCTTAGGCGTGCACGGCGCCCGAAGCGCGATATGTGATCGCCGCAAGGGTGCCGACCTGCTCGCCGCCCATCGAATTGAGATGACAAAACCGCTATTGTGGACATGCTGAGCCCCCGTTCATGAGGAGTCCGCATGACCCGACCGCGCCGCTTCCTGCTGCGCATGCTGCTGTTCCTGGCGGCGGTCAGCGTCGTTGCCTGGATCCTGCGCGAACCCCTGGTCCGCACTTTCTGGCACAACCCGGTGATCAACGGCGCCATTCTGGTGACGCTGGTGCTGGGCCTGCTGTTCATCGCCCGACAAGTGTTCCTGCTGGGACGCGAGGTGCGCTGGCTGGAAGGCGTCAGCCGCGATGAGCCGCCCGATGCCGGCGCCGGCCGGCTGCGGTTGCTGGCGCCGATGGCCACCATGCTGGGCGAGCGCCGCGACAAGCTCAGGCTGTCGCCGATGGCCACCCGCTCTCTGCTGGACGGCATTGCCGCACGGCTCGATGAGCAGCGCGAGATCTCGCGCTATGCCATCGGGCTGCTGATCTTCCTCGGCCTGCTGGGCACGTTCTGGGGCTTGCTCGATACGGTCAGTGCCGTGGGCGACGCGATTTCCAAGCTGCAGCTGGGTGGCGACGGTGCCCAGATGTTCAGCCGGCTGAAGGAGAACCTGGAAGGCCCGCTGAAGGGTATGGGCACCGCCTTCGGTTCGTCGCTGTTCGGCCTCTCCGGCTCGCTGGTGCTGGGCTTCATGGAACTGCAGGCCGGCCAGGCGCAGAACCGCTTCTTCAACGACCTCGAGGACTGGCTGGCGGCACAGACCCGGCTGTCGGGCGGCGGCCTGCAGGTCGAGGGCGATCAGCCGCTGCCGGCCTATGTCGAGGCGTTGCTGGAACAGAGCGCCGAGAGCATCGACAAGCTGCAGCGCACCCTGGCGCGCAGCGAAGAGCAGCGCAGCGCCACCGGCGAATCGATGGCGCAGCTGGGCGAGCAGCTGGCGGTACTGACCGACACGATCCACCAGCAGCAATCCATGATGGCGCGCCTGGTGGAGAGCGGCATCGAGCTGCGCGAGACCGTGACCCGACTGGCCGAGCGCGCGGCGCAGGCCGCCCAGCAGCCGACGACGGACGAGCCCTCGCGCGCCCATCTGCGCAACCTGGAGGCCTACACGGCGCGCCTGCTCGAAGAGACCGTGCGCGGCCGCACGGCGCTGGCCGATGAGCTGCGCGGTGAATTCAAGCTGCTGGCCCGCACACTGGCCGCGCGCAGCACTGGCGGCGGCGGCCTGCCGCCGGGCACGCCCAGCAGCATCCCGAGCCCTGCCCTGCCGCCAACGGGCAGCGCACCCACCGTGCGCACGGCAGCCCCCGCATCGCCGGCACCGCCTGTCGGACCGGCAGGCCCGCGTCCCGGTGCTGGGCCCTTGCGTTCCACGCGCGATCGCGCCGGAGACTAGGCCATGGCGTCGATCGCCTCGCGCCGCCGTGGCGCCCATGCCGACTACACCTGGCCCGGCTATGTCGATGCACTGGCCAGCCTGCTGATGGTGCTGGTGTTCCTGCTGGCGTTCTACACGGTGGCACAGTTCGCGCTGGGCAGCGCCGTCAGCGAGCGCGAGCGCGAGATCAGCCAGCTGAAGGGCGATGTGTCGAGCCGTGATCAGGCCATCGACCGCCTCAACCGGCAGATCGCGCAGCTGGGCGATCTGCTGAGCATGGAGCGCCTGCGCACCGGCGATCTCGACAAGCAGGTCACGACGCTGGCCGGCCGGCTGCGTGACGAGACGGCAACCCGCGACAAGCTAGGACGTGACCTCGCGGCGGCCCAGCAGCGCATCGAAGGCTTCACCGTCGAACAAGGTCGTCTGGGCAGGCAGATCGCGGATCTGACCGCCGAACGCGACAAGCTTGGCCGCGACGCGGCCGCCTTGGGCCGCGACAAAGCGCGACTGGAGAAGCAGACCACCGAGCTGACCGCGGCCCAGGAAAAGCAGGCGCGCGAGCTCACCGCCGCCATGAGCGACCGGGAGAAGCTGACGGCAGAGCTGCTGGCGCTCACTGGCGATCGCGACAAGCTCGCAGCCCTGCTCAAGGCGGCCGAAGCCAAGGCGCTGTCGACCTCGGCCGATGCCGAGAAGGCCGCGGCGGCGCTGCGCCAGGAGCTCGACCGGCAAAAGCTGGAGCTGACACGGCTGGCGGCATCACTGGCAGCCGCCAATCAGGAAAAGGGCAAGTTCTGGGACCAGCTCACCGAGGAACAGAAGCTCTCGGCCGAATCGAAAGCCGCCCTGGTGCGCATGACGGCCGAAATGAATGCCACCCGCACTGAGCTGGCGCGCCTGAATGCGGCGCTGGAGGCCGCCGACGCCAAGGCCAAGGACCAGCAGGCGACGATCGTCGATCTCGGCCAGCGGCTCAACCGGGCGCTCGCCAGCAAGGTCGAGGAACTGGCGCGCTACCGCTCGGAGTTCTTCGGCCGCATGCGCGATGCGCTCAGCAGCCAGGCCGGCATCAACATCGTGGGCGACCGCTTCGTCTTCCAGTCCGAGGTGCTGTTCGACAAGGCTTCCGCCGTGCTCAAGCCCGAGGGCGTGGTGCGCATGACCGAGCTGGCGCTGCGGCTGAAGGAGATCGCCGCCAGTATCCCGCCCGACATCAATTGGGTGCTGCAGGTCGACGGCTATACCGACTCGGTGCCGATCAGCACGCCGCAATTCCCGTCGAACTGGGAGCTGTCGGCGGCGCGCGCCATCGAGGTCGTGAAGTTCTTCGAAAGCCAGGGCCTGCCGCCGCAACGCCTGGCCGCCGCCGGCCACGCCGCCAATTCGCCGCTCGATCCCGGCACCGGCGACGCTGCCCGCGCCCGCAATCGACGGATCGAGATCAGGCTCACAAGCCGGTAGGACCACGGCGCCAAGAAACGAACGAGGAGGATACGCATGAGCGGCACGTTCGGCCTGATCGCGGCCTTGCCGGGGATGGCTCTGATCGCGGCCGCCATGGCGGTACCGGCGGCGCGCGCGGCCACCTTCGTCTATGTCGGCAATGCCGAGAGCAACGAGATCTACGTCCTGCAGCTTGATCCGACCGACGGCGCACTGAACCTGATCGACAAGGTCCCCCTGCCCGGCATTGCCAAACCGGGGCCAACCAGCCCGATGGCGGTCAGCCCCGATCGACGGTTCCTCTACGTCGGTGTGCGCTCCGAACCGTTCACCGTTGTCGGCTTTGCCATCGATCCGGCCAGCGGCAAGCTCACGCACACGGCCAACGGGCCGCTGGCCGACAGCATGGCCTACATCGCCACCGACCGCAGCGGGCGCTTCCTGCTGAGCGCTTCCTATGGCGGCAACAAGGTCACGGTGAACCCCATCGGCCCGCCGGGCACCGTGCAGCCGCCGTCGCAGATTGTCGCAACCGAGCCCAATGCCCACGCGATCCTCGCCGATCCGGCCAATCGCCACGTGCTGTCGACCAGCCTCGGTGGCGACCGCGTGCATCAGTTCCGCTTCGATGCCAACACCGGCACACTGACCCCGAACACACCGCCATCGGCCGGCGTGAAGGCCAAGGCCGGACCACGGCATTTCGTCTTCCATCCCCGGGGAGCATTTGTCTATCTGCTCAATGAGCTCGACGCGTCGGTCGACGCCTTCGCCTACGATGGGGCTTCAGGCCATCTCAAAGGATTGCAGACACTGTCCGCTCTGCCGCCCGGCTTCGACGGCAAACCGTGGGCCGCGGACATCCACATCACGCCGGACGGCCGCTTCCTCTACGCCTCCGAGCGCACATCAAGCACACTGGCGGCATTCAAGGTCGATCCAGGGACGGGCGCACTGTCGCTCGTCGGGCACACCCCGACCGAAAAGCAGCCGCGCGGCTTTGCCATCGACCCGTCCGGTCGCTACCTGCTGGCCGTCGGCCAGCTCTCGCATGGCCTGTCGAGCTACCGCATCGATACCGACAGCGGCCAGTTGACGAAGCTCAACGCCTACCCGATGGGCCAGAACCCGAACTGGGTCGAGATCGTCACGCTGCCCTGATCTTCTTTCGGACCGCGGGCGTCCACGCCCGCATCGGCGCGTAGCGCCGACTGAGTTCGCCCTCCGCTGTCGCTACGGGCGAATGCGGGCGTGGACGCCCGCGGTCCGAAGAAAAAATCAAGCTGCGGGCATCAGCGGGACCCGCAGGCGTTCAGTGATCGCCGTCGGTGTCTCGGCCACGATCGTCAGCGCGGCCAACCGGCCTGAGATTCCGCCGCCTGCACCGGCATCGCGCATATCGGCGGCAATGCGATCGGCGGTTCGAGCCACCGACTCATCGGCCGTGTCGAACAAACCCACCGTCAGATGCGGCTCGAAGCGGATCGAGGGCTCGCGGTAGCGCTCCAGCGGGCCTTCGTGCAGGGCGCGATGCAGGTCAATCATCGCCAGGTGGCCGCGATGCGGCACCAGGGTGATGTAGGCACGGCCGGATGCCGGATCGGCAATCGGCTGGACCCTGCGCAAGGTGAAGGCCACGGGTGCCGTCACCGCGGCGACGGCATTGACACGCAGGCCAAGCTCACCCTCCGCCTCGGCCGGCACCGCGAAAGCGAACGTGAAGTGCGGGCCGATGCGATCGGCCTGCGTCGGGTGATAGCGGGCGCGCAGCGCCGCCAGCAGCTGCGCGTCCGCCGGTGCCAGCTCAGGAAACGCGACGACGTAGAGCCGCGCACTCATCCATAGCTCTTGGCCATGCCCGCCGCCGGATCGATGGCCGCGCCATACGGCGGGAAGGGATAGCGCAGGCCGTTCTTCGACAGATGCCCCATGCCCTCGATGGCGCGCAGGTATTCGTCGGGCGGGCACGCCATCAGGAGCTCGTCGTCGGCCACGCCGCCATAGCGGCGCTCCGCGAAGCACGGCAGCGACAGCGAGGTCTGCCGCGTCGACAGCGCCCGCCCCCAGGAATCAGCACAGGCGCTTTCGCCGGTGACCGTGAAGTCGTAGCGGCGGTAGCGATGGAACTGCAGGCCGTTGATGAAAAAGATCATCTGGCCTGGCGTACCGTAGAACAGGCAGATATCCGGCGGATCGAGCCGCGCGGAACGCAGCGGCGCCACCACCAAGCCATTGTACTTGCCGTTCGGCACCCGCGGCATGGTGGCCTGGTGCATGCGGGCGGCTTCCTTGTTGCCGAACCACACACCGTTCATGTGGTCGCCCGACAAGAAGCCCTCGCCGGGATGGTTCAGTCCCACGACACCGCCGCAGTTGCCGCCGCGCGTGTTGTCGACCGTGATGCCGAGCGTAAAGCCCGACCAGCGCGACTGCGTCACCATCTGGCACATGGTGAAGCGATGGCCTTCGGTCGGCCGGCGCAAGCCGGACACCTTGTCCATGTCGGCCGGGTCTTCGAACAGCTTCATGCCGATCGGCAGGGTGCGGATGCGCAGCAGGTCATTCAGCTTCACCGTCGCCTCGGCCAGCATCTGCCCCGTGATCGTCTCCGGCGGCGTCCACGGTTTGACCTTGTAGCCGGGCGGCAATGCAGTGGCAGGGGCTTGTGATGCAGACATGGCTTCCTCCGTGGCAACGCGATCTGCCTATTGTAATGGCATCGTCACGGCCGTCGATGGTTCTGCGCGATGCCCTTGAATTGCATGGCGCCTCCCCTCACGTTGCAAAACCTCGTTTCCCCTCATGGGCGACGACAAGCGAACGACGTAGAACAAAAGGGTGACGAACAATGTTGGAATCCATTGCGGCGCTGACCGCCGACCCGGCTGCCTGGGTCGCCCTGGCGACCCTGATCGCGCTCGAGGTCGTCCTCGGCATCGACAACCTCATTTTCATCTCGATCCTCACCAACAAGCTGCCCGAGGACCAGCGCGCCCGGGCGCGGCGCATCGGCATCGGGCTCGCCTTGATCTTGCGACTGGCGCTGCTGGGGACCATCGCCCTGATCGTGCGGGCGACAGAGCCGATCGAGTTGTTCGGCCACAAGCTGTTCCTGTCGTGGCGCGATCTGATTCTGATCGCCGGCGGCCTCTTCCTGGTGTGGAAGGCGACCAAGGAGATCCACCACAGCGTCGATCCCGATCCGCACCCTGACTTTCTTGACGGCCGCGAGAAGGGCCTCAGCTTCAGCGCTGCCATCGCTCAGATCCTGGCCTTGGACCTGGTCTTCTCCATTGACAGCATCGTCACCGCCGTGGGCATGACGCCGCACGTGCCGGTCATGGTGGTGGCGGTGATCGTGGCCGTGGTCGTGATGCTGCTGGCGGCCGAGCCGCTGTCGCGGTTCATCCAGAAGAACCCGACGCTGGTGATGCTGGCGCTCGCCTTCCTGCTGATGATCGGCATGACGCTGATCGCCGAGGGCTTCGGCGCCCACGTGCCCAAGGGCTACATCTACGCCGCGATGGCGTTCTCGGTGCTGGTCGAGGGACTGAACATGCTGTCGCGCCGCGCCCATCAACGCCGCGCCGCCGCACTGGCGGCGCGCGGAGAGGCGAACAAGGCGTAGGACGCGTCATCCTTCTCCCCGCGCAGGCGGGGAGAAGGTGCCCGAAGGGCGGATGAGGGGCTTCCTGATTCGAACCGGACGGTCAGAACAGAACCTTTCTGATCGCGGCACGCGAAGCCCCTCATCCGGCGCTTCGCGCCACCTTCTCCCCGCCT
>DATEIF010000236.1:0-6508 GCA_035279205.1 Vineibacter sp. | reverse complement strand
GCATGGGAGGCGTGATAAAGCGGCCACCACGTCGCGGCCGCGACCACAAGGCCGTTCCGCCGTACGTCGTCCAACCGCGTCGGCGCCGCCGCCGGCCGCGGCGCGATGCGCACGCGCACGCCGACGCTTCCGGGCTCGACGGAGGCCGCGAGCGCGTGCCGCTCGGCCAGGCCCTCGATCACCTTCAGCTCGGCAACCTGGGCAACGCCCGTCACCTTCACCTCACCCTGCCCGGTCAGGCGGAACTGTGCGATCGCCATGTCCAGCACGGCGTCGGCAACCAACCAAGCATGCTGCCCGCCGCCATCGATGACCAGCAGAGTGCCCTGATCATCCAGCACCAGCGGCCGCGGCACTGACGCCTCCAGGTGGGCGATCTGGTTTTCGATACCCTCGAAGCCACACACCGGCAGGACCGCGGCATAGACGGCGGCATCGCGCACCGACGGCAGCAGGCCATTGGGCACACCGGCGGCCTGCACCAGCCGCTCGAGCACCATTCGGATCTCGCGCAGCGAGAGGCATAGGCTGCTCATGCCGAGGGCTCCGGAGGATAGAACCAGTGAGGATCCGCAGTGCCGCCGGCCAGGTCAGCCGGCATCGGTGCGCCGTGAAAGATCACGCCGCGCAGATTTCGATTGAGGAAGTCGCGCGCCTTGTCGATGCCATGGATGCCGACATTGAGCAGGCGCGTGATGTGCGCCGGCACGAAGTCCTCGCTCATGATGTCGGCATGCGGCGAGTGATAGGGCAGCTGGGCCAGCGCCTGCACGCGCGTCACGACCAGGCGGTGCAGCGGGTGCGCCAGCAGGAAGCGCGCGACGCTCAGGCGGGGATCGGCCGCCGCCAGGTCGCCGTCCAGCGCCACGATCAGGCGCGGCAAGTCGAGGCCCAGATTGTGGGCTTCGCCGACCTCCTCACGCGGGCCGCGACGCGGCTCTTCCGCGGTGCGCGACTTGTACCAGACATAGCGCTGCGAGCGCTCCGATGTAAGATCCAGGTCGAAAGCCCAGCGGTAGTCGGCGCGCACCAGGTCGCGCAGGCGCCCGACCGACATTTCGGGCTGTCCGACCAGTTCCTCGTCGATCACCAAGGTGCTGCACAGCTGGTCCGCGACATCGGGAATCAGCTCGATCAGCAACGACAGCAGCGTCTCGTGCGCCTCGGCGTGCAGGCGACCTTCCAGCGACGCGGTGAAGTTGACCAGCGGCGTCGCGCCCTCGCAACCTGCCGCAACGCGCGCGATCAGGGCCGACAGTTCGCGGCGGATGACGGCAAGGTCGCCCGCAATCACCGCGCTGGGCGCAAAGGCCTCGTACTCCGCGCGATCCTGGCGACGCGCCACGATCGCCTTGTCGAGCAGACGCGCCAGCAGGTGCAGCGGCGCACCGGCACGATCGATCGGCAGCAGCCGGGCCTGCACGATCGCCGTCTCACGGATGGCAAGCCACTGGTTGATCAGGCGCGGATGATTGTTGACGAAGAACATCAGGCCCAGCGCCGAGCCGTTGCCCACGCCGAGGAAGCGCGTCAGATCAGGCGCCATCTCGACTGCCGACGCACCGCCCTTCAATCGCACGAAGTGCCACACCAAATCGCCGGCGAAAACCCGCATCATGTACGCCGTCAGCATCTGGGCCTGCAGCGACGCGCGCAACGGATGGTCGGCCTCATAGGCCAGGAACGATTTGGTGCCGAACGTCCCGTTGCCGTCGATGCCCGTGTTGCGCATCAGGTAGCAGGTACGACCCAGTTCCGGGATCGGCGGCTGGTGGCCGGTGGCGAGGCTGTTGACGGCGCAGTCGAACAGGCGGCCCGAGCGGTTGGAGCGCGCCCAGGTCAAGGTCTGCGGCGTGGCCCGGCCTTCGTAGAGGCGCGGCAGCTCCTGTGCGAGTGCATCGAGGCCCGCGGCGGAGACGGGACCTTCGATCAGTGCGCCCATCATGTCCCAGGCGCGGCCGATAATGCGGCCCGTGCGCTGTCGCGCCGACGGCTCGAAGGAGAGGATCGGAAAGGTGAAGCGCCAACCCGCGGCTTCGATGGCGTAGCGCGCCGTACCCTGACCGCGCTCGTCGATGTCGAAGTGCTCGCGATTGATGGTCCAGCGTTGCCGCGCGGCGCGCGCCATCAGCCAGCGCGACGCACTGATGCGCGAGGGCTGGATGGCCGCCAACCGCTGCGGCCGCATCAGATCCGCCGGAGAACGCATCAGTGCTCCGGACATCAAAGGCAACGTATCAGGCATGACCGAACTGAGCGCTGAACCGGCGCGCGGCCGCGACGGCGATCGGGCCGCAGCGGTCGTGGTCGAACCGGGTTGTGGGGCCGGAGATCGCAATCACGGCGACGCATTGGCGGGCAGCATCCAGCACAGGCGCGGCGACCGCGGAGACGAGTTGTGGATCGGAGGGCGCGAAGATGGCGAAGCCGCGTTCCCGCACCTCGGCGAGGTGAGCATCGTCGGGCAGAACGATGCCCTGCTCGCGCAGCCGTGCCCTCATCTCAGGTGATCCATAAGCAACGAGGATCGAGCCCGAGGCACTGCCACCCAATGCCATGCGCGCGCCAACCCGCAGATCGGCGCGCAGCACTTGGCGTGACTCGACGCGATTGATGATCACGGCGTGATAGCCATCGAGCACGGAGATGGTGGCCGTCTCGCCGCTCTCGCTGACGATTTCCTGCAGCAGCTCGCTCGAGCGATCCCCGAGATTGGCCTGCTCCAGCGCCCGCACCGCGTAGAACTGGAAACGCAGCGCCAGGCGAAACGCGCCGTCCGGAGTCTGATCGAGCAGGCCGGCTTCGACCAGAGTCCGCAGCCGCTGGTAGACCGCCGCGCGCTGATCGCCCGTCGCACGCACCACGTCCGGCAAGCGCATCGGCTTGGCGGACGCCGCGATGACATCGCAGACAGCCAGGGTCTTGAGCGTGGACGACAGGGCGCGAACCGGCATTGTATTCTATATTTATACACTGTATTCTATTATGATCGGAACGCGCGTCGAGTCAAGCCGCGGCCCTGCTGGTCAGGCCGGGTGCTGTGTGGTCGGGTCGGCGGATGGAATCGTGAGCGACGGGAGCGTCTTCACGCGCCCAGGTAGGCCTTGCGGACGTAGTCGTTGCTGCGCAGTTCGCTGGCCGACCCCGTCAGCTTGACATGGCCGACCTCGATCGTGAGGCCACGCGAGGCGAGCTTGAGTGCCCAGTTGACGTTCTGCTCGGCCAGGATGACGGCCAGCTGCTCGCGCGACTGGATCTCGCGCAGCAGCTCGCCGATGCGCTGCACCATGACCGGGGCGAGGCCCAGCGACGGCTCGTCGAGCATCAGCAGCCGGGGACGTGACATCAGCGCACGCCCGATGGCCAGCATCTGCTGCTCGCCGCCGCTGAGGCTGCCCGCCGCCTGCCGGAAGCGTTCGCGCAGCCGCGGGAAGTAGGTCAGGACCTGCTCGAGTCGTTCCTGGACCTCGGTCTTGCGCAAGGTGTGCGCACCCGCCATCAGGTTCTCGTGCACGCTGGTGGCGGCGAACACGCGACGGCCCTCGGGCGACAGCGCGATGCCCTGGCGCACGATGTCGTGCGGTGCACGCCCGGTGATGTCGTTGCCGGCGAACCGGATGCGGCCGGCGATCAGCCGCACCATGCCCAGGATCGCCATCAAGGTGCTGCTCTTGCCGGCGCCGTTGGCGCCCACCAGCGCGACGATCTCGTTCTCCGCCACCGTGAAGCTGACGCCGTGCGTCACCGGAACCGTGCCGTACGTGGCGCAGGTACCCTCGACCTCAAGCAGGCTCATGGTCGGCCCCCAGGTACGCCTCGATCACCAGCGGATTGGACGTCACCTCGCGCGGCGTGCCGATGCACAGCTCGGCGCCATGGTGCAGGACCACCACGCGATGGCACAGCTGCGCGATGAAGCGCATGTTGTGATCGATCACGACCACGCTGACCTCTGTCTCCCGCACCTTCTTGATGATCTCGGCGACACGATCGGCCTCCTCGGCGCTCAATCCGGCCGCCGGCTCGTCGAGCAGGACCAACTTGGGTGCCGACGCCAGCGCGACGGCAATGCCCAGCGCCTTCTGCCGGCCATAGGGAAGATGCCGCGCCTGGGTATCGCGCACATCGTCCAGCCGCAGATCGGCCAGCAGCCGCTCGACGCGCTCGACCGTGCGCTCCCGCTGATGGCGGTACGCCGCCCCGCCCATGACCGAGGACCAGAAGCCGGTATAGGATTGCGTGAACGTGCCGCGGTAGATGTTCTGCCACACCGTGCGCTCGCCATAGACGGTGGTCGACTGAAAGGTGCGCACCAGGCCGCGCCGCACCAGCCGGTGCGCCGCCATGCCGGTCACGCGCTCGCCGGCAAGCCGCACCTCGCCCGCGTCGGGCCGCGCGGTACCGCTGATGAGATTGACGGCGGTGGTCTTGCCGGCGCCGTTAGGCCCGATCATGCCGAGGATCTCACCGGCGTTGACCGAGAAGGTCAGGTCCTGAACGGCCCTCAGCGCGCCGAAGGACTTGCAGATGCCGCGCGCTTCCAGGATCGGCTGCATCACCGCTGCCCGCCGGATCTCTCCGCGCCGGGGAGAGATTTGCGATAGAGGCGTCGCATCAAGGCCGGCAGATCCATCAGTCCGCCCGGCAGGTACTTCATCAGCAGGATCAGGACGACGCCGTAGAGCACCCACTGGTAATCGACCCAGCTGCGCAGCAGTTCCGGCAGCGCCACCAGGAAGGCCGAGCCGATGACCGGGCCCCACAACGACCCCAGCCCGCCGATGATGTTGATCACTACGAAGCGCAGCGACTCGGGAAAGGCATAGGAGATCGGCGAGACGTAATGCACGAAGCTCGCTTCCAGCGCGCCCTGCATACCCACCAGGCCGCAGGAGATCGTGAAGGTGATGACCTTGATGGCGAAGACCGGCATGCCGTTGCTGTGCGCCAGCGTCTCGCTCTCGCGGACGGCATCGATCGCATCGCCGAACTGCGAGCGCAGCAGCTGGCCGCAGATCGCAACCGTCGCCAGCGCGGCGGCGAGCACGAGATAGTAGAAGCTCGTCGGCGTCGTGAAGCCGGCCGGCGCGGGGATGTTGAAAATGCCCTCGGAACCGCCGGTCACGGCCACGGCCTCGACGAAGACCTGGCGCGCGAACTCGCCGAAGGTGAACGTGAACAGCACAAAGAACACGCCCTTCAGGCGCAACACCAGCGGGCCGACCAGCAGGCCCATGGCAGCGGCCAGCAGGGTGCCGGCGGCCGCCGCGAGCCACCAGCTCACGTCAAGCGACGTCACCAGCAGCACGCTGGTATAGCCGCCGATGCCCATGAAGGCGGCATGCCCCAGCGAAAACTGGCCCAGCCGCAGCACCAGATGAAGACTCATGGCGCCGATGGCATAGAGAGCGACCAGGGTCGCGATATAGAGCAGGAAGGTCTCGCCGGTGACCAGGGGCAACAGAAGCGCCAACACCGCGACGATCGCGGCCGCGCGCGGGATGCGCCACAGCGTGGCGGCTTGAACGGTGGCCGGGGTTTCGATCATGCGACGCGCTCCGCCCGGCCGAGCAGGCCCTGCGGCCGCAGCAGCAGGACCAGCATGATGACGGCGAAGGACGAGAGCTGTGCCGTCGCCGCCCCGAAATAGGTGGTGAGGATGCTCTCCGCCATGCCGAGGATGAGGCCGCCGACCGCGGCACCGGCGATGCTGCCCAACCCGCCGAGGATCACCACGGTGAAGGCCTTCACCAGCGGTGCCGCACCCATGAACGGCGACAGCGAGTAAAGCTGGCCGATCAAGCCGCCGGCCAGCGCCGCCAGGGCCGTCGCTGCGAAGAACGCGGCGCGATAATGCGCCTTGGCGTTTATGCCCTGCGCCTCGGCGATCGGCAGATCCTGCGCCACGACCCGCATGGCAAGACCGGTCTTGGTGTAGCGCATGAAAAAGAAGAATGCCGCCAGGGTCAGGCCGGCGACGGCCAGGACCACCAGCCGGTCGGCGGGAAGGCGCAACGGCCCTACCACGAAGATTTCGGAATAGCTCGGCGGGATCGAGCGCTGGCTGACACCGAAGACGATGATGGCGAGATACATCATGATCATCGAGAGCCCGAGCATGGCGACCATGCCCTGGTGCTCCTTCTGATAGAAGGCGCGCAGGATCAGCCTCTCGATGCCCAGCGACAGCACGCCGACGGCCAGCGCGCTGAGCGGCAGGGCAATCAGCGACGGCAACGGCGTGGCTTGCAGCATGTAGTACATGATGAAGCCGCCCAGCATCGCGAACTCGCCGTGGGCGAAGTTCACGATCCGCATGATCCCGAAGATGAGGGTGAAGCCCAGCGCCATCAGGATGTAGATGGCGCTGAGGTTCAGCCCATTCACGAAGATCTGGGACAGAACGGGCAGTGAGAACATGCGGCAGGCTCCGACTGGTTCAGCATTGTCGTCCTGAGCGCAGCGAAGGACCTGTTGAGCCCAGGGCTGGCACGGAACCATCGATGGC
>DATEIF010000235.1:0-10283 GCA_035279205.1 Vineibacter sp. | reverse complement strand
CAGATCAGGCCAATCCAGCACAGTGGCCGGCGGGTGCAGTGCGCGCGACATGGTGCCAGCGTAATCCTCGTTCATCTTGGTGCCAATTGGACCGTAACGGGACCACGGCACAAATCGGTGTATCCTGGTGACGCGATCTCGCGGCCAGGAGGACGGCATGCCTGCCCAACGCTTCGATTTTCCCAACCAGCATGGCGAGCGCCTGGCGGCCTTGCTCGATCTGCCCGAGGGCGAGCCGCGTGCCTATGCGCTGTTCGCGCACTGCTTCACCTGCGGCAAGGACGTCCTGTCGGCGTCGCGGATCGCACAGGGGCTGACGCGGCTGGGTATCGCCGTGCTGCGCTTCGACTTCACGGGCCTGGGCGCCAGCGACGGCGAATTCGCCAACACGAACTTTTCATCCAATGTCGCCGACCTGATCGCCGCGGCCAATCATATGCGGCAGACGCACGCGGCGCCGCAGCTGTTGATCGGCCACAGCCTGGGCGGCGCCGCCGTGCTCGCCGCGGCCGCCGACATTCCCGAAACCCGCGCGGTCGCGACGATCGGCGCGCCCAGCGATCCCAGCCATGTCACCCACCTGCTACGCGACAAGCTGGCCGACATCCAGGCGCAGGGCGAGGTCGAGGTGATGCTGGCCGGCCGGCCGTTTCGCGTGCAGCGGCAGTTCCTCGAGGATGTCGCCGAACAAAGACTCGGCGAGCGCATCGCGCGTCTGCGCAAGGCGCTGCTGGTCCTGCACGCGCCGGGTGACGAGACCGTCGGGATCGAGAACGCCAGCGCGATCTTCGGTGCCGCCAAGCATCCCAAGAGCTTCGTCTCGCTCGACGACGCCGATCACCTGCTGCGCCGGCCGCGCGATGCCGCATACGCGGCCGGCGTGATCGCCGCCTGGGTCGAGCGCTATCTCGAGATGCGCGCCGCCGATGTCGTCGAGCAGAGTCCGGTCGAGGGCGTGGTCGTGGAGGAGACCGGCGGCGGGCGTTTCCAGCAGCGCATCACGGCCGGCAAGCATCATCTGCAGGCCGACGAGCCGGTGGCCTCGGGCGGTCTCGATTCCGGACTCGATCCGTACAGCCTGCTGCTGTCGGCGCTGGGAGCCTGCACCAGCATGACCCTGCGGCTGTACGCCGAACGCAAGCAGCTGCCGCTGGGGCGCGTGTCGGTGCATCTGCGCCATAGCAAGATCCACGCCGCGGACTGCGCCGAATGCGAAACGAAAACCGGCCGGCTCGACCGGATCGACCGCGAGATCGTGCTGCGCGGCAATTTCGACGACGCTCAGCGCAAACGCCTGCTGGAGATCGCCGACATGTGCCCCGTGCACCGCACCCTGACATCGGAGGTGCTGATCAAGACCAGCGAGCGCCGCACCGACGCCGGCTAGTACCAGCTAACGGTGGACGGTGAGTGGCGACCGTCATCCCGAGCGCAGCGAGGGATCTCCCGCGAATGGCGCACGATGCGTTGCTCGCAGGAGATCCCTCGCTGCGCTCGGGATGACAGGTGTGTCAGCGATCGCTGGTTCCAGCAGGTACTAAGGCCTGGTACCGACCGCGCAGTGCATGGGGTGCGCCATGAACAGCAGCCCCGACTCGGCAGCCGCATCGCGGCGTTCGCGCCAGGTCTTCGTCTCCTCGGGCGACAGCAGCGACAGCACGTGATCCTCGCGGTAGCGCCAGATCGGCCCCGCAGGCCGATCGAGCGTCACCAGTGACGGAAAGCAGACGAGGTCCCGCAACCCGGCTTGCCGCATGCGCTGGTACAGGCTGGCGTCGGCCACACCGTGAGCCCCCACGGATTGCGGCGGCACGTCGATCTTGTCGCGGATTGCCTGCGGCACCGACAGGTTCCACCATTGCGGCATGTCGATGGCGCGCACGATGATGCCGACCCGGCCGCCGGGCCGCACCACGCGTATCATCTCGGCAATCGCGCGGTCGGCATCGCACTCCTCGAGCACCGTGACTGAGTACGCACACTCGAAAGCGCCATCGTCGAACGGCAGCGCCTGGGCATCGGCCTGGAGAAACCGGATAGCGCCCGCGACGCCTTCGGCTGCCGCCAGCGCCTCGGCCTCGCGCAACAGGAATGGGTTGGTGTCGACGGCCGTGATCCGGTGCGCCGCCCCGGGCCGGCGTGCCAACAGGCGATCGAGCGAACCGGCGCCGCAGCCGACATCGAGAATCGCCGCATCCGCCGCCGGTGCCATCGTGTCGATCAAGGTATGGAACATAGCCCGGTAGGTCGGTGCCCGCGCCCGGTCTTCCAGCGCCGCGACCCCGCCCAGATGCGGCCCGCCCAATGTCACGACGGTGAAGCGGGCCGCGAGCTGCGGCAGGATCGGCGTCCATTGCGATGGGGCCAGGAAGAACGGCAGCAGGACCAGCGCCGGACCCGCCCCCTCGATCCGCCACGTAATGCCGGCGTGTTCGCCCTGGCGGCCGGCCCTCGCGGACACCGCTGCGGCCGAAGTCCCGGCGGCGGCCACGCGGTCGAAGAAACCCAGCATCAGCCGGGCGAGTTCCTCGGCCCGGTCGGCGGCGACATCGGCCCAGCCCGGCGCGTCATAGCCTGCGAGCACGACACGCTCGGCACCAGCAAGGCGTTCACTGCCGCGCGCCGTGGCCCCGACCGTGGGCCCACTGGCGCCCGACACCATCAGGATTCGATCGGCGACCGCCGAAAACGGCGTCGCATCAAGACGGGTCGGTGTGCAGAGCACGATCCCTGCCAGCCGTTCGCCGTGCCGATCGGCGAGACCCGCGATATCGGCGGGGACCTGGGTCGCGACATGCGCCGCGCCGATGCCGAGATGTTCCCATAGCGCGATGAGCCGCTCGGCGGCCGGCACGTCCTGATCGCTGGACACGGGCGCGCCGGCGCGTCAGTCGTCGTACACCACCGCCGTCGTTTCCGCTTCCTCGCGGTGCCAGGTCCAATAGAGGTCGCGGATGCGCGTCGTCATCGCGCCGGGCGCGCCGTTGCCATAGACGCGGCCATCCAGCTTCGTCACCGGCATGACGCCGCCGGCCGTCGACGTCAGGAAAATCTCGTCGGCGTCACGCAGCTCGTCGAGCGCCATCCGCCGGACCTCGACGGCCATGCCGTTGCGCCGGCAGATGTCGATCACGGTCTGGCGCGTGATGCCTTCCAGCACGCCGCTGTCGGGCGTGATCACCGTGCCGTCGCGCACGGCGAAGACGTTGAAGCCGGGCCCTTCGGTGACGACGCCATCCAGGCTGGGCAGGATCACCGTGTCGGCGCCGGCGTCATAAGCCTCGAACAGGCTGCGCTCCATGTCGAGCCAGTGATAGTTCTTGATTGTCGGATCGACCGATTGCGGCGCAATGCGCGGCCGCGATGCGATGACGGCCGATAGACCGCTCTGCTGCTTTTCCGGGCTGGCGATCCAGATGAACGGCAACGCATAGGCGACGAAGCGGTTGGCGCATTGGCGCAGATCACGCACGCCAGCCGGCGGCCGGCCGCGGGTGCACAGCATCGCGACATAGGACTGACGCAGCCCCGTGCGCCGTACGCACTCCATCAGGATCTCGCGAATTCCATCGCGATCGTACGGAATGGTCATGCGCAGCGCCGCCATCGACGCCAGGAAGCGGTCGAGATGATGCTCGAGGCGAAAGAAGCGTCCGTCCCAGACGTGCACCACGTCGTATGTGACGTCAGACCGCGTAAACCCGTAGTCCAGCACCGAAACGGTGAGTTGCTCGACCGGCTTGTAGGTGCCGTCGGCAAAACCGACACCGGTCGGCGTCAAGGTGCGCGCGACAGGGGCGCGCGCGACGGTGGCGATGGACATGATGGCACTCTCCGGAATTCGTGTGCTCTCTCGTCAGCATGGCGGTGGACCAGCACGTCCGCAAGGCGCCGGACGTCAGTGCTGGTCTGCCGCAAGAAATGCGCGGACCTCGGCAAGAAAGCGCGGCCAGGCCGGTTCGGTCTCCAGCGGAATATGGCTGCGGCTGTCCAGGGCGACGAAGCGGGCCCCCGGGATGTCGATGGCGAGGTTGCGCCCTTCCTCGAACGGCGTGATGCCGTCCTCGCGGGCATGCAGGATCAGGGTCGGGCACCGGACTCGCGGCAGCAACGCGCGAATGTCGACGCGCCCCCAGGTTTCGTGGACGCGTGTCAGATTGTCCGCCGTCGTGATCCTGCGCTGCAGTTCGTTGAACAACTGCATCTGCGTGCGGGTCGCGTCGGGCATTACCAACGACGTGATCATCTGGCGCACCGCCGGGTTTTCCTGCGCCCAACCCTGCTCGAACAGGACGCCGATGGCCTGGCGCCGCGCCGCGTCGTGCCGGGCGCGCAGCATCGCGCCCACCGCAAAACCGCCGATCAACACGAGACGGCTGACGCGTTCGGGGTACTGGACGGCATAAGCGATGGCCGCCGCGCAACCCTGCGAGATCGCCAGCAACGGAGTCCGCGACAGGCCGGCGGCGTCGACCACGGCTTCGAGGTCGCGGGCGAGCGCATCGACGGAAAAATCATCGACGCGCCGCGCCGACAGCCCGCTGCCACGCTGATCGTAGCGCACCAGGCAGTGGTCGCGGGTCAGCTCGCGCAGCCAATGGCCCCACAGCGGATTCTGGTGATCGTGCTCCAGGTGCGTCATCCAGTTGGCGACCCGAACGACCGGCTGGCCCTCGCCCGTGGCCGTGTAGGCGATCCGCACACCATCGCGCGCGACGCAAAAGCGTACCTCCTGTGGCGACGGCACGGGCCGCGCGTCACCCGCTGCCGTGTCGGGCACCGTTGGCGGCGCCGGCGCCACCGCTGCGCCACCGGCCCACACCTGCAGCAAAGGACCGGACGGGCCACCCACGCCGCGCAGCAGGCGGCCGGCGGTTTCGTATTGCTCGCGGGCCTCCCGGTGGCGGCCGGCGGCGAGCAGCAAGCGGATCATCCGGCTCCAGGCATGCTCGCTGAGCGGCTCGATCGTCACCAGCACGCGCGCGTGCGGCAGGGCCCGATCGGGCCACGGCGCCAATCGGTCGGCCAGCTGCGTGCGCAACAGGACATGGATCTGGCGCGCATTCTCGCGCTCGGCGACACACCACGATCGAAAGGCATGGTCGTCGGGCAGCTCGAGACCATCGAGGAACGCCCCCCGGAACCCCGCAACCGCATCCTGCAGCTGCTCGACGGATGCGGCCGCCGGATCGGCAGCGACAAGAGCGCGGATGTCCGTCAGGTCGACCGACGCGCTCTGCGGATCGAAGCGCACCGTGTCCCGCTCGGCGATGATCAACGGCCGCTCCGCCGATGTCGTCAGCAGGCGGATCTGGCTGAGGTTCCATCGCAGCGAGCCGCGCGGATCCTCGGCGGCATCCCACAGCAGCTCGCCGAGCCGCTCGCGCCGGTGGGGCTGGCCGGTCGCCGCCAGAAACGCCAACAGGGCCCGTGTCTTGCGCGATCGCGGCAGGTCAAGCGGCACGCTACCGCGCAGCACCTGCATGTCGCCGAGCAATCTGATCGCGAGCATGACCCCCTACCACGCCGTGGTAGTAGCCGGCCAACCGCCCCACCGCAACCGCGGCGGCCGTGACGGCTATGGATCATCCTCGGCCAGGAAACGGCGCACCACCGCCAGGAAGCGCAGCCAGCCGGGCTCGTCTTCCAGCAGGATGTGATTGCGGCTGTCGATCGCAACAAAGCGGGCGCCCGCAATTGCGGCGGCGAAGCGCTGGCCTTCGACAAAGGGTGTGAAGCTGTCGTGGCGGCAGTGCAGGACCAGGGTCGGGCACCGCACCCGCGGCAACAGGCCACGAATATCGTGCTTCGAGAAGATCTCATGAATGCGCGCCAAGTTGGCGGGCGATATCGTCCGGCTCTGCAGCGCATTGAAGTGCTGCATCTGCGCGGCACTGGCGTCGGGAATCAGCAGCGACGTGAACAGCTGGCGCACGGCCCGATCGTCGTGCCCCCAGCCATGCTGCAGAAGGACGCCGATGGCTTCGCGGCGGGCCACATCCTCGGGGTCGCGCGATTTCCAGCCCTGCGCGAAGCCGCCATAGAGGATCAGGCGGCTGATCCGTTCGGGATGGCGCGCGGCATAGGCCGCGGCGATCGCGCAGCCTTGCGATGTGGCCAGCAGTGGAAAGCGCGGCACATCCACCGCATCGACCACGGCCTCCAGGTCGCTCACCAGCGCCTCGAACGACAGATCCGGGACATCCCAATCCGACAGGCCGTTGGCGCGATGATCGAAGTGCACGACCTGACGGTCGCGGGCCAGCTCCCGGATCCAATGCCCCCACAACGGGCTCTGGCCGTCATGGCCCAGATGCGTTGTCCAATTGGCGGCGCGCAGCAGGGGACTGCCCACGCCGGTGCGCGCGTAGGCGATCTGCACGCCGTCATGGGCGGTGCAAAAGCGGATCTCCTGGTTCGCTGCCGGTGCCGGCGCCGCGATCCCCACCGGTTCATGGTCGTATGCCGGCGCGACAGCCGGCGGCGCGGAATGCGCCGCGACCGGCGCCGTCGCGGCGCGCCAGACTTTGAGCAGCGGCCCGCTGGGACCACCGGCTGCCCGCACGGCGCGCAGCGCCGTCTGGTACTGCTGGCGCGCCTCGCTCGGCCGACCGACGGCAAACAGGAGATAGACCAGCCGGCTCCAGGCCAGCTCGCTGTGTGGATCGACCGTCACCCATGCGCGGGCATATGTCAGAGCCGCCTCGGGTGTGGTCGCCAGACGATCGACCAGTTGCGAGAGCAACAGGATATGGGCGCGCCGGGCATCCTCGCGTTCGGCCACGCGCCAGGAGCGAAACGTGTGGTTGTCCGGCAGATCGAGTCCATCCAGGAAGGAACCACGGAACAACCCGGCCGCTTGCACGAGCTGGGCTGTCGTTGCTCGGGCCGCCAGCAGATCGCGCACCGTGGTCAGGTCCACGGTCGCACTGCGTGGATCGAACCACACCGTATCGCTGTCGGCCATGACCAGCGGCCGTTCCGCCCTGCCCCTCAGGGCGCGAATCTGCGTCAGACTCCATCGCAATGAGGCGCGCGGATCGTCCGTGTCGTCCCACAGCAGCGCACCCAGCTGCTCGCGTCGATGCGCCGCGCCGGTGGTGGCCAGAAAGGCCAGCAGCGCCCGCGTCTTGCGCGATCGCGGCAGCGCTATCGGCGCGCCGTCGCGCAGTATCCGCATGTCGCCCAGCAGGCCTATTGCCAGCATGACCTCGTCCCGTCCGATCGGCTTCGATGCCGATGCGCGCGCATAAGAACAGTCGCGCAGCGGTCATCGTCCATCGGCCGACAGGAATCCTGTCGGCCGGCGAACGTCGGACGGGTCGTTGACGTGGCTTGACGGAACGGGCGATGCCACGCCCGGAGTGCCGCAACTCAGGCGGCTGGCGCTGGAGCGAAGGACCTCGCGATAGTCCGACCAGACTGTCATCCCTCGCTACGCTCGGGATGACAATTGCGGCCCTAGGCCTTCGCCGACGGCCGCGCCATGGCACGAAGTTTCGTGATGGTGGTGCGCGAGGTGATCTGCTCGATATCGGTCTTCACATGGATGATCGACGGCAGATTGGCCGCGAGGCAGCGTTCGAAAGCCGGCGCAAACTCCTCGGTCTTCAGCACGGTTTCGCCATGGCCGCCGAAGGCGCGCGCATAGGCGGCGAAGTCGGGATTGCGCAGTTCCACGCCGTGGGCACGGCCGGGATGCTCGCGTTCCTGGTGCATGCGGATCGTGCCGTAGCCGCCGTTGTCGACCACCACGACCACCAGGTTGGCGCCGTATTGCACGGCCGTGGCGAACTCCTGCCCGTTCATCAGGAAGCAGCCGTCGCCGGCGAACGCAACGACGGTGCGCGACGGCTCCACGATCTTCGCCCCCACTGCAGCCGGCACGCCGTAACCCATGGCGCCGCTGGTGGGCGCCAGCTGCGAGCGCAGGCCGCGGTACTGGAAGAAGCGATGCACCCAGCCGGCATAGTTGCCGGCGCCGTTGGCGATGATGGCGTCGTCGGGCAGCCGCTTGTTCAGCCACGTGACGACCTCGCCGAGATTGACGGCGCCCACCGCGTCGGTTGGCTTGAGCGTGGCAATATAGTCGGCTCGTGCTGCCGCGACGCTGGCGGCCCAGCGCGGCTCGGCGACCGGCGGCAAGGCGCGCGCGGCCTGCGCGAACTGGGCCATGCCGCTGTTGATCATCAGCGCCGCCTCGTAGACACGGCCGAGTTCCTCGACACCGGCATGCACATGCACCAGCGGCTGCCGCGGCACCGGAATGTCGAACAGCGTGTAGCCGCCGCTGGTCATCTCGCCCAGCCGTGGACCGACGGCGATGATCAGGTCGGACTCCTGCACGCGCTTGCCCAGCGGCGGGTTGATGCCGATGCCGACGTCGCCGACAAAGTTGGGGTGGCGGTTGTCGATCAGGTCGGTGTTGCGGAACGCCGTGGTCACCGGCAGCTTGTTGGCCTCGATGAAGGCCCGGATGTCATCGCACGCCGGCTTCGTCCAGCCGCCGCCGCCCAGGATCACCAGCGGGCGTTCGGCCCGGGCCAGCATGTCGCGCAGGCGCGCCATGTCCTGTGGCGCCGGCGCCGCACGCACCACCGTGTAGGGCTGCGCGTCGGCCACCTCGACTTGGTCGGTTAGCATGTCCTCGGGCAGGGCCAGCAGCACCGGTCCCGGCCGCCCCGACACGGCGCGGTGAAACGCCTGGCTCACCAGTTCAGGAATGCGCCGCGCATCTTCGATCTGCGCTGCCCATTTTGTGAGCGGCCCGAACATGCGCCGGTAGTCGATCTCCTGGAAGGCCTCGCGCTCTTCCTGGTCGCGCGCCACCTGGCCCACCAGCAGCACCATGGGCGTGCTGTCCTGGAAGGCGGTATGCACGCCGATGCTGGCGTTGGTGGCGCCCGGTCCGCGGGTGACGAAACACACGCCCGGCTTGCCGGTCAGCTTGCCGTAGCCCTCCGCCATGTTGGCGGCGCCGCCTTCCTGGCGGCAGATCACGAACTTGATGGCATTGCGCGCGTCATGCAGCGCATCGAGCGCCGCGAGGTAGCTCTCGCCCGGCACGCCGAAGATGTGGTCGACGCCGTGAATGCGCAGCTGATCGATCAGCACCTGACCGCCGGTGCGCGTCGTGAGGCCGGCCGGTGCGCCGGCGGAGGACGGGGTTGTGGACATGGACTTTCGCTGTGACGTGATGCTGGAGAAACGGATGCGCCGCGGCCGGTGCTGCCGACGCAAGACTCGGAAAGCGGCGCGGGCTATCGATTGATCGGCGCGAAGCTGGTCGGAACGACGATGCGGTTGGTCATGGTCTGGAAGAAGCCCGACGCCTTGCCGAGGTAAGCCTGCCAGGCCGGATCGGCCTGCATGGCGGCACGACGCTTCTGGCGGTCGGAGAGGTCCTCGTAGGCCCAGATATGGATGATCTCGTTGACGTTACCGACTTCCGTGGTGAACCAGGCGAACGGCTTGCCCAGGTGCTTGCTTTGCACCGGAAAGCCCTCGGCCTCGTAGAGCGCGAGAAACTCCCGCAGCTTGCCGGGATGCAGCACGTATGTGCGATGGTCCAGAATCATCGGTAACTCCTTGTGTGCGTTGGCCGGCATCGTGCACCGGCGCTTCCACCATCACAAGCGAGTGCCGTCGCTAAACCTGACAAGCATGGGTGGACATTTCACATGGCAGGGGGCATAGTCTGGCCGTTAGCAGAGTTCCGACGGTTGCATGCGCCGCCGATCTTGGGCTAACTGGTTTCGGTTGCGACTTCGGAAGTCTTTGGACGACAGGCCAGATATGTGTTTTCCGGCACCGTGCCGCCGTTGCGGCGCTGGTTCTCTGGCGGCGCACCCGATCGTTTTTCTCCCCATCTGTCAACGAGCCTCTTGGGAATGAGCCGCAAACTTTTCGTGGGCAACCTGCCCTATACGTGCACGAACGAAGATCTGACCCAGCATTTCTCGCCCTACGGCGAGGTAGCTTCAGCCAAGATCATCATGGATCGCGAAACCGGCCGCAGCCGTGGATTCGCGTTCGTCGAAATGGCCACAGACGAAGCCGGCGCCGCCGCGATGAAGGCGCTGGATGGATCGCAGTTCGGTGGGCGCGCGCTCGCCGTCCGCGAGGCTGTCGAACGTCAACCGGGTGGCGGCGGCGGTGGTGGCGGCTTCGGCCGTGGCCCGCGCTCCTTCGGTGACGGTGAGGGCGGCGGTGGTGGCTTCCGCTCGCGTGGCCCCGGTGGCTACGGACGCGGCCCCGGCGGGGGTGGTGGCGGTGGCGGCTTC
>DATEIF010000234.1:0-4857 GCA_035279205.1 Vineibacter sp. | reverse complement strand
CATCGCGCCCGGCTTTTTCATGACCGAGACCAACGAAGCGATGTTCAATTCACCCGCCGGCGAGCGCTGGCGTGAGCGCGTGCCCATGCGCCGCTTCGCCCAGCCGCGCGAGATCGCGGGCGCCGCGCTGTTCCTGGCGTCGGATGCGGCGTCCTACGTCAACGGCCATACGCTGACGGTCGATGGCGGCGTATCGGCCACCTTCATGATGCTGTGACGCGCCAATGTGGATGAGGCGGGTCACGATCCTCGGCGCAGCCCTCGCCATGGCAATGGGCGGCGGCGGCGCCGCGCTGGCAGCCGGCGGCCATCCCGTGCCGGCGTCGACCCAGGACCCGGTTTCGCAGATCATCGTTGCCGCGATTCTGGTCGGCGTCTTCGGCCTGCTCGCGGCCGATCGCGTGCACCGCGTGCTGATCCCGATCACGGCCACGGCCCTGGTCTGGCTGATCAGCTATTTCACGCCGTTCCGCCTGATCTCGTTCGAGGCCGCCAAGGACGCCGTCGACCTCAACGTCATCCTGCTGCTGGCCTCGATGATGATGCTGGTCGGCGTGCTGAAGACGACCAATGTCTTCGCCTGGGCCGTCGACAGGCTGCTGGAGCGCTCGCGCGGCAACCCCAGCCTGGCGGCGACATTGATCATCTGGTTCACCGGCGTGCTGTCGGCGATCCTCGACAACGTCACGACCGTGATCTTCACCTATCCGATGGCGTCGGAAATGGCGCGGCGGCTCAGGATCAACGGCTCGGCCTTCTTCCTGCCGATGGTGATGGCGGCCAATATCGGCGGCACGGCGACGCTGATCGGCGATCCGCCCAATGTGCTGATCGGCGCCGATCCCCGCACGAACCTGTCGTTCATGGACTTCATCTATCACCTGACCGTGCCGTGCACGTTCATGATGTTCGTGCTGGTCTGGTACGCCAAGCGCTACTACGCCGATGACATCGGCACCGCCGCCAACAAGGATCACGACGCGGCGGCGCGGCCGACTGGCGCGCAGTTGCGCAACGTACGCCTGCTGCGCTGGACGTGCTGGCTGACGGCGCTGATCTTCGTCGGCTTCATGACCCACACGCTGACCGGCATGCAGGTGGCGGTGCCGGCCGTGATCGGCATCGCCGGCGTGCTGCTGCTGCAGGATTACTTCTACCTGAAGGACCACAGGCCCACGCACGAGGAGCGACAGCACGGCGTGCTCGCCATCCTGGAAAAGGAGGTCGAGTGGCCGACCCTGTTCTTCTTCCTGTTCCTGTTCATCCTGGTCGGCGCCGCCGTCGCCACCGGCCTGATCGACAGCCTGGCGCAGGCCCTGGCGTGGGTGATCAACAGCGCCTCGACATCGTTCGGCCTGTCCAAGGCGGCGACCCTGCTGCTGGCGGCGCTGCTGATCCTCTGGGTATCGGGCTTCCTGTCGGCGGTGATCGACAACATTCCCTACACGGCCGTCACGATCCCGCTGGTCGCCAGCCTGATCAAGGAAATGGGCGCCGGGCCCGAGGGTCAGGTCCTGTGGTGGGCGTTGGCGCTGGGGGCCTGCCTGGGCGGCAACGGCACGCTGATCGGCGCCTCCGCCAACGTCACGGTGACGGGGCTGGCGGAGAAGGACGGCAAGCGCATCTCGTTCAACGAGTTCACCGCGTTCGGCGCCCGCGTCACCGGCATCACGCTGCTGATGTCGAGCCTGTACCTGGCGCTGTGGATCTATGTCGGCAGCACCTCGATCAACATCCTCGGCGCCGTGGTGCTGGCCGCCATGATTGCACTGGCGCTGCTGCGGGCGCGGTCGATGCGTGTGAAATCAGCGGGTTAGTCTTCCCTTCTCCCCGCGCAGGCGGGGAATCCCTGCGGCACCGAGGGCGTTGGGGGCGGGCGGCAAGTCTGCTATGGCGTCCTTGCTGCCGCGCCCGCGGCGGCAGCGATCTGGCGACGGCACGATGATGTTTCCACAACGGCTCACAGACGGCTATCGCACCTTCCTCGACGGCCGCTTCACCGGCGAGCGCTCGCGCTATGAGATGCTGGCCGAAACCGGCCAGCGACCCGAAATCATGGTGATCGGGTGTGTCGATTCGCGCGTCTCGCCGGAAGTCATTTTCGATGCCGCGCCCGGCGAGCTGCTGGTGGTGCGCAACGTCGCCAACCTGGTGCCGCCCTACGAACCCGACCGCGACTCGCAGCATGGCACCAGCGCGGCGCTGGAATTCGGCGTGCAGGCGCTGCGGGTCAAGCACATCGTGGTGCTGGGCCACGCCTTCTGCGGCGGCATCCGCGCCTTTGCCGACGAGCAGGAACCGCTGTCGCCCGGCGACTTCATCGGCCGCTGGATGTCGCAGATCGCACCGGCGGCGGCGAGCCTGGGCCCGCGGGCACCCGATGACGACGGCACCTATCTGCGGCGCCTCGAGTTCGCTTCGGTCGAGCTCAGCCTGCAGCACCTGATGACCTTCCCCTGCGTGCGCATCCTGGTCGAGCGCGGCAAGCTCGCCCTGCACGGCGCCTATTTCGGCATCGCCTCGGGCCGGCTGCTGGTGCGCAATCCCGATACCGGGCGTTTCGAGTCGGTGGTCGACGGCCTGCCCGGCCGGCCATCGACCCCCGGCTTCTAGGACGCACCCGATTTTGGATATGCTCACGCCTGTCATCCCGAGCGTAGCGAGGGATCCAGGGTGACGCCTTGATCCCTCGCTACTCTCGGGATGACAGAGTTGGGTCACGCAACGACATGCGACCGTCTGAGAGGAGCGTGCGCTGGAGCACGCCCCTTTACCTTTGTCACGCCATGAACTTGGGCAATCCGGCCGCGAGCGCATCGACAGCAAGACGCATCTTCAGCGGCAAGTGTGGCGTCTGCAGCCATAGCGCGTAGCTCTCGTACAGAAATTTCGGCTGGCTCGGCAGCAGCGAGACCAGCGCACCGGCCTCGATGCGCTCGCGCACGAGCCAGCACGGCAGCCAGGCAAGCCCCATGCCGGCGCCCGCCGCGTCGGCGATCGCATCGAGATCGTCGAGGCGCAATCGGCTGCCGGGCATGACGGCCGCCGGCGGCTGATCCTGGCGCGGAAACAGCCACGGACCGACACGGCCCGAGCGGCTGTAGACGATCGCCTGGTGCCGGCTGATGTCCTCGACCTGACGCGGCCGGCCGTGCCGCTTGAGATAGGATGGCGACGCACAGACGACCATGCGCTGGCTCGCGACGCGGCGCGCGATCACGCCGGCTTTGTCCTCGAGGCTGCCGGTCCGGATGGCGAGGTCGTAGCCGCTTTCTGCCAAGTCGGCGATCGGATCGTTGAACGACAGATCGAGCTCCAGCGTGGGATATTGCCGCGCAAGCCCCAGCAGGATGGGCGCAACGCAGCGCCGGCCGAACAGCACCGGCATGGTGACGCGCAGCTTGCCACGGGGCTCGGAAAGCTGATCGGCCGCCAATGCATCCGCGGCGTCCGCTTCAGCCAGCACCAGCCGGCAGCGTTCATAGTAGGCGCGACCGAAGTCCGTCAGGCTCTGCCGGCGCGTGGTCCGGTTGATGAGACGTACAGCCAGACGCTCTTCAAGAAATCGGACGTGCTTGCCCACCATCGGTCCGGACAGATCGAGCGCGGCCGCGGCGGCCGCGAACGAGCCCAGATCGACGGCTTTGACGAACACGGCCATGCTCGTAAGGCGATCCATCATTCGAAACCCTTAGTTTCTACTGCCCTGCCTCATGCGCCATTTATCCGCTTCGGACGCGCTGGCATAGCCTATTCAATTCAATTGTTTTGGAGTGCATGAACATGGCGCGTGTCATTCGCTTTCATGAGCACGGCGGTCCGCAGGTCCTGCGTATCGAAAATGTCGATATTCCGCGGCCTGGCCGAGGTGAAGTCCGGATCCGCGTCAAGGCGCTGGGCCTCAACCGGGCGGAGGCCATGCTGCGCTCGGGCACCTACATCGAAACGCCTGAACTGCCGTCCGGCCTCGGCTACGAGGCGGCGGGCATCGTCGAAGCGGTTGGCGGTGGTGTGGACGGGTTCGCGCCCGGCGACGCCGTGAGCGTCATTCCTACGCCGTCGATGAGCCGCTGGCCCGCCTATGGCGAACTTGCGACCTTCCCGGCCGCGTTTGTCGTGAAGCATCCGCCGTCGCTCGGTTGGGAAGCGGCAGCCACGGTGTGGATGCAGTATCTCACTGCCTACGGCGCGCTGATCGACATCGCCAAACTTCGCCGCGAGGATTTCGTCGTCATCACCGCGGCGTCCAGCAGCGTCGGTCTTGCCGCGATTCAAATCGCCAACAGCGTGGGCGCAACCGCGATCGCGGTCACACGGCGTTCAGCCAAGAGGCAGGCCTTGCTCGAGGCCGGTGCGGCGCATGTCATCGCCTCGGCGGAGGAAGATCTGGAAGCCCGGCTGAAGGATATCGCCGGCCTACAGGGCGTGCGCGTCGTGTTCGACCCGGTCGGCGGTCCCCTGTTCGAGCCCCTGACGGCGGCGATGGCACGTGGCGGCATCCTGATCGAGTATGGCGGCCTGAGCCCCGAGCCGACTCCCTTCCCGCTGTTCACCGTGCTGAGCAAGAGCCTGACGTTGCGCGGTTACCTCGTGCACGAGATCATTGGTGATCCGGCGCGGCTGGCGGCTGCCAAGACGTTCATTCTCGATGGCCTCACATCGGGTTCGCTGCGGCCCATCATCGCCAGGACCTTCGCCTTCGACCAGATCGTCGAGGCCCATCGCTTCCTCGAGTCGAACGAACAGTTCGGCAAGATCGTCGTGACGGTGTGAGCCATCCTCCTCCCCACGCAGTGGGGAGGTGCCCCGAAGGGGCGGAGGGGACCCGACGTGGTGGTCGCCATTGAGACACCACGT
>DATEIF010000233.1:0-3391 GCA_035279205.1 Vineibacter sp. | reverse complement strand
TCGAGATCCTTGCGCTCGGCGAGGTAGTTGGCGTCGATCAACGGATGCTGATTGGGATCCTTGCTGGCGAGCCGGATCGTGCCCTTGCTCTCCGGCCTGAGCGTGCAGACGTGCAAGCTGTAGCCGCTGCGCTTCATCTTGGCGCGGCCATGATCGACCACCATCACCGGCAGGAAGTGAAGCTGGATGTCGGGCGCTGACAGGCCCTCGCGCGTGCTGAGGAAGCCGCCCGATTCGGCAATCGGCGACGTGCCGGGCCCCTTCTTGTGCTTCCAGTACTGGTAGAGTGACACAAGCTTGTTGGCCGTACCGTAGGTGTCCTTTGTCTTGCAGGACTGCAGGATCGCCGCGTCAAGATGGTCCTGCAGGTTGCCGCCAACGCCCGGGATGTCGAACAGCGGGCGGATGCCAACCGACTTCAGATGATCGGCCGGGCCAATGCCCGACAGCATCAGCAGTTGTGGTGAGTTCACCGCGCCACCAGCGAGGATGATCTCGCGGCTGCAGCGCGCGACCTCGTCCTGGCCGTTGTAACGATAGCGCACGCCCATCGCCTTGTTCTGGTCGAGGATGATGCGCTCCACCAGCGCGTCCGACACGACGTGGACATTGTTCTTGTTGCGCTCGACGGCAGGCCGCAGATAGGCCGAGGCGGTGCTCCAGCGCTGCTTGTCCTTCTGCGTCACCTGGTAGTAGCCGACGCCGTCCTGGCTAGCGCCGTTGAAGTCGGTCACACGCTTGTGGCCGGCCTGCTCGCAGGCCTTGAGGAATCCCTCGTTGATCTTCGTCGGATCGACCTGGTCGGCGACGTTCAGTGGCCCGCCGCTGCCGTGGAAATCGTCGGCGCCGCGCTCATTGTTCTCTGCCTTCTTGAAGAAGGGCAGCACGTCGTTGTAGCTCCAGCCCTCGTTGCCGAGCTGGCGCCAATGGTCGTAGTCCCAGGCGTTGCCGCGCACGTAGAGCATGGCGTTGATCGACGACGAGCCGCCCAGCGTCTTGCCGCGCGGCCAGTACATGCGGCGGTCGTTGCAATGCTTCTGCGGCACCGTCTCGTAGCGCCAGTTATAGGGCGACTTCTCGCCGAGGCTCGCGAAGCCCGCGGGCATCCGGAGCATGAACGAGGTGTCCTGCGGCCCGGCCTCGAGGATCAGGATCCGCAGTGCGTAGTCCTCGGCGAGCCTGTTGGCGATGGCGCAGCCTGCCGATCCGGCGCCGATGATGATGTAGTCGTACGGCCAAGACATGGTCGTTGTTCCTAGGGAAGTCTGTTCTCGATGACGGTGAAGAAGGGTCGGCCGGATATGGGCGTCAAAAACCCTGATTCGTCCAGTGGAAAGACGCTGCGGCTCACCGAGTCGTGCACATTGCCGCCGATCGCCTGCACCTCGCCCGGCCGCACCTCGACCACAATATCGCAATGGCCGGGGCCGCGATCGAGATTGTCGAGCGCCGTCCTGCCGCCGGCGCGCGAGGCGCAGATCAGGTCGCCGACCTGGGGTTTGCGCTCGTCGAGTCGCCGCGGAATGAAGGCGGCGCCGGGCCGTTGCGCGCGATCGGCCATGTGCTCGACATAGATCGTGTGCCGCGAATCAGGACAGAACAGATCTCGCGGCACGCCGGCGCTCTCGATGTCCCAGGAGATGAAGGCGGCGGACCATGGGACTTCGTGATTGTCGCCGCTGAGGTTGGGCCGCCCGACGCTTTCCCAATAGTCGTGCACGCGCGCCGACGCGAACGCGTCGCCCTCCTGCAGGCCCTGCCGCTCGACCTGCGGCTTCGTGCTGTTCATCGAGAAGTCGAGGGTCTGGCTGCCAAAGCGGAACCATTCCGCCACCGCCAGCAGCACCATCGAGGTCTTCTTGCTCGCTGTTGGTGGCGGCGCCTCGGGTTTCCAGGACGAAGCGGGGCAGGGGCCGAGCGGCCCGAGTGCTGCTGTGGTCGGCTTGGCTTGTTGGGGCACCGGCGCGCAGGCGGTGGCTGCCAGCAAGAGCAGGAAGAACGGGATCAGGCGACGCATGTCAACTTTCTACGACAATTACCCCTCTCGGCGCGAGGATCAGTGCCACCTTGTCGCCGGAGGCGAGGGGCCGCTCGACGCGCGGACACGTGGCGAACAGAGCGCCCGCCTCGGTGTCGATGGAGTATTCCATATGCGTGCCGAGGTAGCTTGCCCTTGCCACCGTGCCGGTCAATGCGTCCGTCGGGCCGGGCGCCCTTTCGACCACGATTGCCTCGGGCCGCACCGCAACGGTCGCTTCGCCGTCGAGTGCGGTGGTGTTTTCGATGTCGATCTGCGCGTGGCCGAGCTGCACGCGAACACGCTGCGGATCGAGACGGCGCACGTGGCCGCGGGCCGGATTGGATTCACCCATGAAGCGTGCGAGGAAAGGCGTCGCCGGTCGTTCGTAAAGATCGCGCGGCACGCCCTGCTGCTCGATGCGGCCGGCGTTCATCACGATGATATGGTCGGATACTGCCATGGCTTCTTGCTGGTCGTGGGTCACATAGACCACGGTGAGACCGAGGCGCTGCTGCAGCTCTCGGATTTCCTCGCGCATCTGACGGCGCAGCCGTGCATCGAGATTGCTGAGCGGCTCGTCGAACAGCAGCACCGACGGCTTGAGCACCAGCGCGCGTGCCACCGCCACGCGCTGTTGCTGGCCGCCTGACAGTTCCGAGGGTTGGCGCTGGCCGTAATTCTCAAGGCCGACCTGCGCCAGGCCGGCTTGCGCCATTCGTGTCGCGTCTTCCCTCGCCAACCCGGAGCGGCGCAGCCCGTAAGCGACATTTTCAAGCACGCTCATGTGCGGGAAGAGCGCATAGGACTGGAACACCATGCTGACGTCGCGCTGGGTAGCGGGCAGGGTGCTGACGTCCCGGCCTGCGATCTCGACGCGACCCTCGCTCGGCAGTTCGAGCCCGGCGATCATGCGCAGCGTCGTGGTCTTGCCGCAGCCCGAGGGGCCGAGCAACGTCACCAGCGTGCCGGCCTGCACGGCGAAGCTTATGCCCGCCACGGCCGTGACGCTGCCATAGCGCTTGACGACGTTCGTGAATGTGACGCTCATGTGCGTCCTCTTTGCAGCAGCATTGGTCTGCGGCCGAGACGGCGGTCGCCGACCAGGAACTGGATCAGCAGGATTGCCGCCAGCATCAGCACGATCAGCGCGCAGCTATAGGCGATGGCAAGGCCGTAGTCGCCGTTGATGACGCGCAGGATGATGTAGGTGGTGGCGAGGTCATATTCCGCCGTCACCAGGAACACCACGGCGCTCACGGTGGTGACGGCACGTACGAAACCATAGACCAGCGCACCGACGACGGCCGGGCGCAGCAGCGGCATCACGACATAGAACAACGTCTGCGGGGCGCCGGCGCGCAGGGTGGCCGA
>DATEIF010000232.1:0-2986 GCA_035279205.1 Vineibacter sp. | reverse complement strand
CGCCCGAAGCTGCGCTGGCGGGTCGATCTCACCCTCTCCCCGCGGCGGCGGGGAGAGGAGGGGCCCGTCGCGCGCAGCGCGATGGGAGGTGAGGGGCTTGATGGCCTCGTAACAAGCGATGCCTCACATACCTGCGCACCGCGTCCTGCAACGACGGCCGCGAAGCCCCTCATCCGCCCTGCGGGCACCTTCTCCCCGCCTGCGCGGGGAGAAGGGAGGGCGGTTTCGGCAATTTCCGCAACCCCGTATGACTCAGAGTCCGGGAGCGAGTCTGGCTTGCATGTGCCTGGCTTGACGCCGGCTGCTGGCCGGCGCCACGATCCCTTCGGGCCACCTCAAACCGCGCTGGAGACGCCGTTCATGCCTGTGATCAACCGTATTGCCGACTTCCATGACGAGATGACCGCGTGGCGGCATGACATCCATATGCATCCGGAGACGGCGTTCGAGGAGGTCCGCACCGCCGAGATCGTGGCCAAGAAGCTGGAGTCGTTCGGCATCGAGGTGCATCGCGGGCTGGCCAAGACCGGCGTCGTGGGCGTGCTGCGCGCCGGCAACGGTACACGCGCCATCGGCCTGCGCGCCGACATGGATGCGCTCGACGTGCACGAGACCAACAAATTCGCGCATGCCTCGACGCACCACGGCAAGATGCATGCCTGCGGCCATGACGGCCACACGTGCATGCTGCTGGGCGCCGCCAAGCACCTGGCCGAGACGCGCAACTTCGACGGCACCGTCTACTTCATCTTCCAGCCGGCCGAGGAGAACGAGGGCGGCGGCCGCGTGATGGTCGAGGAGGGGCTGTTCGACAAGTTCCCGTGCTCGGACGTCTACGGCATGCACAACATCCCCGGCATGGCGGTCGGCAAGTTCGCCATCCGGTCGGGGCCGATGATGGCGGCCTACGACATTTTCGAGGTTCTCGTGGAAGGCAAGGGCGCGCACGGCGCCATGCCGCACCACGGCATCGATCCGGTGGTGGTGGCCTCGCACATCGTGACGGCACTGCAGTCGATCGTGGCGCGCAATGTCGATCCGATGGACACCGCCGTGGTGTCGACCACGCAGATCCATTCCGGCGACACCTGGAACGTGATCCCGCAGAGCGCCATGCTGCGCGGCACGGTGCGCACCTTCAAGACGCACGTGCAGGACTTCATCGAGAAGCGCATCGAGGAGATCGCGCGCAACGTCGCGGCCGCGTTCGGCGCCTCGATCAGCTTCCGCTACGAGCGGCGCTATCCCGCCACCGTCAACACCGAGGCCGAGACCGAGAATGCCGCGCGTGCCGCCGCCGCGCTGGTGGGCGACGCCAATATCAACCGCAACCCGACGCCGGCCATGGGCTCGGAGGACTTCGCCTGGATGCTGAAGGCCAAGCCCGGCGCCTACATCTGGATCGGCAACGGCGACGGCGAAGGCAGCTGCATGGTCCACAACCCCGGCTACGACTTCAACGACGAGGTCCTGCCGCTGGGCGCGTCCTACTGGGTCACCCTGGTCGAGCAGCAGCTGGCGCGGCAACAGCCCGTGCGCCAGGCGGCGGAGTAGTTATCCCCTCCCCCACGCAGTGGGGGAGGTGGCCGAAGGCCGGAGGGGGATCCGACGCGGTCTTGTAATGGAGACCACGTGGGGTCCCCTCCGCCCACCGACGTTTCGACGCTTCGCGTCGAAACGTCGTATCGGGGCACCTCCCCACTGCGTGGGGAGGATGATTATTCTACCGCCCGCCGGTGCTCTGCGGCGGCCAGGGGCGCGGTGCGTCCGGCCGCTCGGCGATGGCGCTGGAGGCGTAGCCGATGGCGCGGGCGTAGAGCGGCTGATCGTGCAGCACCCGCTCGGCCAGCTCGATATCCTTGGCCGGCGACTGGTCCGACGGCGGGCAGAGCGAGCGCAGCGCGCTCACCCGTTCGGGCGTGGGATCGCGCACGGTGTGCCATTCGGCCATGGTGCGGCGGACCTCCTGGGCGCGGTGCTCGAGCTCGCCCGGCAAGGTGCCGGAGTCGCTGAACTTGGCCGTGCACACGGTCGGCAGCACGCCGATCTCGGCCCAGGCATAGCCCGATGGCGCCAGCATGCGCGACCAGGTCAGGGTCAGCTCGCCGTCGTTGGGCAGCGGCACCACCGTCTGCACGGTGCCCTTGCCGTAGGACGTGCTGCCCACCACCACGGCGCGGCCGCGGTCCTGCAGGGCGGCGGCGAGGATCTCGGCCGCCGACGCGGAACGGCCGTTCATCAGCGCCACCATGGGCACGCGCGCCAGCAGCGCCGTGCCGCTGGAGCGGAAGGTCATGCGGCTGTCGGGGTGGCGGCCCTCGGTGGTCAGCACCGTGCCGCTGTCCAGCAGCAGGCTCGCCGTCGTGATGGCGCGGTCGAGCAGGCCGCCGGGATTGTCCCGCATGTCGAGGATGACACCCGCCATGTTGGGGCCGATCTCGGTGGCGGCCTGTTCCAGCGCCGCCTTCAGGGCCTCGGGCGTGCCCTTGTTGAAGCCGGTCAGCTTGATGTGGGCGATGTCGCCGCGGCGCTCGTAGGTCACCGTGGTCGGGATGATGTAGGCGCGGCGGATGCTGAAGACGATCTCGCGCGACTCGGCCGGGCGGAACACGCCCATCGCGACGGTGGTGCCGACGCGGCCGCGCAGCGCGCGCACGATCTCGCGCATCGGCTTGCCCTCGACGCGCTTGTCGTCGATCGACACGATGCGATCGCCGGGCTTGATGCCGGCGCCCTGGGCCGGCGCGCCGACCTGCACCATGCGCACCACGGTCTGGTCGTTCTCGGCCTCGACGGTGACGCCGATGCCGCCGTCGCCCTCGCGGTTGAAGCGGTTGTCGCGCGATTCGACCGGATCGGAGTAGCGCGAGTTGCGGTCGAGCTTGCGCGCGGTGCCATCCATCGCCGCGCGCAGCACGCGGTCGCGGCCGGCCGTGCGCAGCGGCTGCGAGGCGTCCATCGCCGCCCGTACCAGGCTGGCGGTGGC